>DAOVXI010000179.1 GCA_030636245.1 Deltaproteobacteria bacterium | reverse complement strand
GATGTTTTCAGGATATTCGACGCACTGAATGACCTGCGTAACGTAGAGGTAGCGGTCAAGGCCGTAAAGAAAGCTAAAAAGACCGTTGAAGGTGCCATAAGCTACACGACTAGCCCCGTACACTCCCATGAGGGATTTGTAAAGATGGCCGAGCAGTACGCGAACATCGGTGCAGACATAATATGCATAAAGGATATGGCTGGGCTTCTTACCCCTGCCGCGTCATTCGATCTCGTTTCAAAGATCAAGGCAAAGGTCGATCTGCCCATACACATCCACTCTCACGATTCATCCGGGCTTGCGTCAATGACATACCTTAAAGGCATTGAAGCCGGTGCGGATATAATCGATACGGCGATATCAAGTATGGCCTCCGGCACGGCACAGCCTCCGACTGAGAGCCTTGTTGTTGCGCTTCAGAACACACCATTCGACACGGGGCTTGACCTCTCGCTACTTGGTGACGTAGCCGAGTACTTTAAACGCATAAGAAAAAAATACAAACGTTTCGAGACGGTCTACTCGGGAGTGAACACAAAGACTCTTGTCGTGCAGATCCCTGGAGGCATGATAAGCAACCTCGCCCTACAGCTAAAAGAACAGGATGCCATAGACAGGATGGACGATGTCCTTGATGAGATCCCAAGGGTACGTAAGGACATGGGTTACCCTCCTCTCGTAACACCTTCAAGTCAGGTCGTTGGCACTCAAGCAACAATAAACGTCTTAACAGGCGAACGATACAAGGTCATAACAAGCGAGACCAAGAATTACTTTAAGGGTCTTTATGGTACGCCTCCTGCGAAGATGAACAAGGAAGCACAGAAAAAAGCAATCGGAGATGAAAAGCCTATAACAGGCCGTCCTGCAGACCTCTTGGAGCCTGAGCTTGATGCAATGACTAAGGAAGTAGGAAACAAAGCGAAAAGCATTGAAGACGTTCTCTCTTACGCACTCTTTCCAATGGTCGCTCTTGAGTTCTTCAATGAAAGAGAAGCTGGAAAGCTTGAACCCGAACCGCTTGAAGAGCCAAGTGAAGAAAAACATCCGCATAACCTTGCGCCAAGCGAGTTCAATGTCACGGTGCACGGCGAGACATACCGCATAAAAGTAGCTGGTGCAGGTCACAAGAGCGAGGGCAAGCGTCCCTTCTTCATTAAGGTTGAGGATAAACTTGAAGAGGTCGTTATAGAAAGCCTCACGGAGGTCATCCCCACTACGGCCGGAGTAATAGAACAAGACTCCATCCCTCAGAGTAAACGCCACAAGCCTAGTAAGGAAGGCGACATAACAAGCCCTGTCCCCGGAAAGGTAACAAGCATAAAGGTCAATGAAGGCGATACCGTCAACGAAGGCGACACAGTAATGACGGTTGAAGCCATGAAGATGGAGAACGAGGTACACACACCCGTCTCAGGTACCGTTAAAAGTATCCTTGTAAAGATGGGCGACTCGGTTAACCCTGATGAAACACTTATGGAAGTGGAGTAAGGTAAGCGCGCTTACTCCCCTTCCTTTCTTTACCCGCCAAAAAACATGGAACTCATAATTCAAGTCCTTTATATAGTCTTCCCGGTGTTCTTTGTCATAGCCGTGGGTTACGGCTTTGCCGCATTCAAAAAGATAGAGCTCACGCCGGTACTGGACCTTCTCTTATACATAACCATACCTGCGCTTGTCATCGCATCTCTGGCGAAACAACCGATCCAGGTAGACGACCTTATAAAGATATCCATTGCCGCCTTCGCGGTAATACTCGTTACAGGGATCCTTGCATGGCTATTCTTAAGAGTAACCGGAAGAAAGGAGCTCAGAGGCTTTTATATGCCGACCATGTTCCTGAACGGCGGGAACCTGCCCTTTCCATTAGGGCTACTTGCCTTCGGAGCCGCAGGACTTCAAGCCGCGGTACTTTATTACATCGCCGTAAGCATTGTCGTATACACGGTAGGGATATATATCTTAAAGGGCGGCGTTGGAGGTCTGAAAGAAATATTTAAGCTTCCTCTCATCTACGCAACGGTCATAGGGCTTTCCATAAACCTAAGCGGGATGAACTTTGAAGGACCTCTTTTAACCGGGATTGACATGATCGGTGTTGCCACAATTCCGCTTATGCAGATAAGTCTCGGCTATTATCTTTTCTCCATCAAACTTAGAAATATAGGTATAACCACGGCAGGTGTTGCGATAAGAATGCTCGGTGGATTTCTCGTGGCCCTCCTAATGGTAGAACTTCTAAATATCGAAGGGGTAACAAGAAAGATGGTACTCCTGTCATCATCAATGCCGTCTGCTGTAATTACATTCATAATGTGCTATAAGTATAAACTCGACAGTGAACTCGTTGCTTCCATTGTTGCCATGAGTACATTTTTAAGTATAATAACAATACCGCTTCTACTTTATTTTATAATGTAATTATATGAACAAGAACTCTAGAAAAATAATTCTCATAAGCCTTGTCGTCGCTCTTCTTTTAGGAGGCTTTATCGGCTCCTACTGGGGCGGAGAGATGAATAGCGCCATTGAGGCTAAGAAAGATCTGCGATCATTGGATAAGCGGATATCCAACCTTAAAGCAGGTGACGCTTCTGCAGAAGAGATAAACACTCTCAAAGAAGAAAGAGAGATCATAAACGTCATCTTCGAAGAGAAGAGCTTCTCATACTCTTCGTATACTATCTTAAAATTTTTCGGGAAACTTTTTCTAAGTCTACTTAACCTGCTTGTTATCCCGCTTGTCATATCAAGCATAATCATCGGCATGTCACAACTCGGTGACATAAGACACGCGGGAAGAACGGGGCTCAGGACCATTATTTATTACTTCGCAACGACCTCAGTAGCGGTTGTAATAGGCATCGTGCTTGTAAGCATCATTAGTCCCGGCGTTGGAATAGAAGAGAGCGCAGTCATAGCCGAGAAGGTACACGGCAAAGAAGGCGCAACTATTATGGAAACCGTACTGAGGGTTTTTGTAAACGAGACTGATAAGGCAAAAGGAGCCTTTCCTTCGAATATATTCGCGGCAATGGCAAATATGAATGTACTTGGGGTAATAGTCTTCAGCCTCATCTTTGGCGCGGCCCTTACAACCATTGGCGAGAAAGGGAAACTTATTTTCGAGTTCTTCGACGGGGTTAACCTGGCCGTGCTTCAGCTGGTTCACTGGGTTTTATATCTCCTGCCAATAGGTGTGATGGGCCTTGTGACCGCTCGCCTGGCGGAGATGGGTGGAGGCGCCATGGTCTGGATGGAACTATCACGTATAGGATACTATGCCTTTACAGTCATCCTTGCACTGCTGGTTCACGGTGTAATAATTCTTCCGATCGTACTATATATTTTAACCAAACGCAGTCCGATAAAGTTCTTTAGCGGCATGAGCCAGG
>DAOVXI010000042.1 GCA_030636245.1 Deltaproteobacteria bacterium | reverse complement strand
TCATAAGACGCTTCAGGATCCTCGGCCATGTGAAAAGCTCGCTACGAAGCCACAAAAGCGCCTGCTCCCTGTTCTCCGGGGTCATTTGAGGATCGGGGTGGGGAAATAGGGCCGTGTTGCCGTCAAAGTCGTCCCACTCCATGCCCGGTATAAGATGCTCTTCATACTCGTCGTAAAGCTCGGTACCCGGAAAGGGGGTCAGCATGACCGGATGAGCGCTCACCTGAAGTGAGTCGCATAGATCAAGTATGCGTCTGTACTCATCATAGCTCTCGCCCCGCTCGCCAACCATTATAAAGAGCATAACGTCAATGCCGTGGTCGCGTATCATCCTGATGGCATCCACATTGTCCTTGCCCTGCTTTGCCTTGGCCTTATAGCGAAGAAGGCTCTCCATGTTGCTCGTCTCCCAGCCGACCATGACCGTCGTAAGCCCCGAGCGCTGGGCCCACTTGAGCATCTCGGGGCCCTTTGCCTTCTGTACCGTCGTAAGGTCTGCCTGACCGAACCAGTATTTTCCCTTTACGCCTCCGGCAAGCTCACGAAAGAGCTCTATCGAGCGGTCAAGATCAATACCCCAGATGTTGTCATCTATGTTCATGAGCATCCTGTGGGAACTTGAGGCGACCTCGGCTACGACCTCCGGGATGGGACGGTAGCGGATGGTATCGCCAAAGAACTTCCTCACGGAACAGAAGGTGCAACGGTAAGGGCAGCCTCGTGCCGTAAAGAACGAATCGAAGCGGTACTTGTTCTTAAGCAGGCCTCGTCTGCGCTTGGGGAGCTTCTCGATAGGTAATTTCTCACCGTTATAACGGGGTTTCAATCTGCCTTCTTTGACGTCATGTAGGAGTTCGGCTATAACACTCTCGGCCTCGCCGACAACAATGCCGTCGGCATGAGCCGCGGCCTCATCCGGCAGGGCCGTTACATGCATACCGCCGATGACGACCTTTATGCCGCGCGCCCGTATGGCATCAGCCATGCGGTAGACCCATGGGATCTGAGGGGTAAGGGAAGAGAATATGGCAAGATCGCAACGAAGTTCTCCCGCGTCGAGGTTTTCTCTGTTTGCGTCTATTAATTCGAGTTCGATGGAGGGATCAAGTTCGTAGATAAGCGAGGCCAGGTACTCCAAAATGGGCGGGGCCATCTGAAGATTGTCGCTTTTTTCTCCTTTTTCTCCAAAGGGGGGGCTTATAATGGAAATCTTCATAAATAATAATTAGATCAATTGGTTATGGGATTATGAACGAACGGAATGGAGTTTGCCAGCTTAGGTGGTTAGCCCTTACTTTTAGTGTCTTTATTCGGAACGATGTAGTTCACAAAGGTAGATAGGATCTCCCTTGAAAACCTCACGCCCGACTCGACAATGCCGCCCTTTAACTCACTCCACTGGATCTCTCCCTCTCTCTCAATGTCAAGTTCCTTAATAAAAACACTGACCTTCGAACCCGACTCAAGCGGGCCTCCATCGTGTGTAACCTTCGCGCCGGTCAGGGATATATTCTCAACCCTTGCCTTAATGTCCTGAGCTTCACTGATCTCGCACTCACCCCTCCATTTATAGCGCGCGTCACGCCGCCTGTCGGAGTCGTCATCATGTTTCCTTATCTCAACGATCTTCTCCATCACCTGCTTTGCATCGACCGGCTTTATAAGGTACTGACAATTAAGCTCCTTTGCAGTGAATATCATGCTTGTCATGCCGGGGCTCATAAGAAAGATCGCCCTTCCCTTAAGCCTGGATGATCCCTCAATGATATCCTTATAAAGATCTAAGCCGTCAAGGCCGGCGGAGTCGGCCTCACTTATAAAGAGATCATAGTTGTTCTTTGCCGCAAGCTCTTTGGCCATGGCCTCGTTGGGTGCCAGATCGACACGAAGGTGAAGGAACGAAAGTATCTCTGAGATATCTTTCGCCTCAGAGGCATCTTCAATGGCAACGAGAGCGGAGCTTTCTACCCGGGCTCCTTCAACTATTTCCTCTTTGCTGCCGAGGATATCCGCAACCCTCTTGATAAGCTCTTCACCCATGCAAGCCTTACTGATATAACCATCGGCACCGCTTTCCATGGTGAGTTTCTCAAGCTCTGCCGTTGGTTTGTCTGATAAAAAATGTATCTTTATATCTTTATGCTTTTCCTTGATCTTGCTTACAAGCTTGTCGCCGTTCATCTCCGGCATCTCTACATCGAGCAGCACAAGCTCCGGATTTTCCCTTGCGACTATCGACTCCGCGCCGAGCGGTGAGTCATGAACGATCATTGTATGGCCTGCTCCCTGAAGAAGGTCGCTGATCATAACAAGTATCAATTTATTGTCATCAACTATTAATATTTTTGCCATAACTTATGCCTATTTCCATCGATCAAAAGCAACTTTAAGACCAAATAATTATCTCATTGTACCTCTATGAAAGTCAAGCCACACAAAGGATATGTACTCTCATAATAACAACGATCCTGCTTCATGAAACAAAAAACCCGCCTCAAGTTATCAAGGCGGGTTCGGTGATTTATGTATGAATTATCCTAGAGGTTATCTATAAGATACTCTGCGTTGAATTTTAAAAGCGCATAGGCTTCAGGCAAGAGGTGCTTATCCGAGGGGCAGTCTTGCGAGTCACAGCCCTGAGCCTCTACCTCTTTCAAAAATGCTTCAAGGATGTTCTTCGCCGCTATCCCATCGCCCCGCTCTATCTTCTCCTTGGCGTTCTCAAGCTTTTGATCCAAGCTCTGTATTATCCCCTGCGCCCCTTCTATACGTATCCAGCCATAATCTTCTGCTTTATGTTTAAGGTCCATAAGATAATCAATAAAGTCAATCGACTTAAATGCTTTCAGCGGAGCAACAGGCCCGATGGTTTTGCCATAGAAAGCGATCTTTTTCTTAGTTTCTCTACTATACTCTATATCTTCTTTGGTAACCGAACCCTCTGTCATAAATGTCCATTTCGGTTTAATTATTATATCCCGTATACCAGGCAAGCCCCTGCTGATAACATAAAGGCCGCCTTGAGACTGACCGGGATGTATCCTATATTCTTTCTTACGACTACCCCAAGCAACTTCGCCATCTACAGATAAGCCAGACCTCCAATTATTAGGAAAATCAGTTCCCACGGGTACCATTTGTTCTTTTAATAATTCACCAAGGTGGACTACCATATCATCAAAACTCTTAAACCATAATTCATTTTTGTATGTATATATTTGCTTCACATAAAGGCCTCTGGAACTAAGCTTAACCCTATCTTCATCAGTCGATACATCCAGTGATATCGACCAAATCAGTCCGGTATTATCTTCGGGATTAGTAACCGTATATGAATACTCATATAGATCGTCACCATCATAGTTAATATCGACAGCGACCTCCACATTCTTTAACACAGGAAGCTCTTTTGCGTAAGCAGTAGAGCTCAACATAAAGCATAAAACACTAAATATTATTACAATAAAACTATTCTTAGAATATCTCATAATAGGACCTCCTCAATTATTGATAAAATTAATATGTTTACGGCCACCAGCCTCGTAGGGTGGGCCATTGCCCACCGAATAAATATACCACCCATCCCTTATTTCATAAAACAAAAAACCCGCACAAAAAAGTGCGGGACAAAATGAGTTCATCAATATCAATTATCCATGAAACAATACGGCCGGGGATCATTTAGCCGATCTTAGAACGGCATTAAAGAGATCCATGTGTTTCTTCGCGGACTCCGGCCAACTGAAGAGGTTTGCTCTTTTTAAGCCCTTGGCCTTAAGGTTATTCCTGAGACTTTCATTCTCAATAACATCTCGAATGCCGTCACTTATACTGCCAACGTCAAGCGGCTCCACATACCGGACCGCATCACCGCAGACCTCGGGAAGACTCGCAACATTAGAAACAACCGAGGGGCAGCCGGAGGCCATCGCCTCAAGAGCCGGAAGCCCAAAGCCCTCGTACAACGTGGGGAAGATAAAGAGGGTGGCCAGGTTATAAAGCTTTCCAAGATCAACGTCAGAGACATAACCCAGGTATACGACCTCATCTCCAACCTCTTTAAGCAACTTCATTACTCTTCTGTTTCTCCAACCCGAAAACCCTACCAAGACCAGTTTGAACTCTTTTCTTACTTCCTTATCAAGAGAAAAATATGCCTCGATCATTCTTTCCAGATTTTTTCTCGGCTCAATAGAACCAACGGAAAGAATGAATTTTTCCGGCAAATTAAATTTCCTCTTTACCGGTAACAGCTCTTCTTCATCATAGGATCTGAAAATGGAGCGATCATAGCCATGATGAATAACTTCAACCTTATCTTCCGGCAATCCCAACTTGCTTACAGCCTCACCCTTAATAAAATCCGAGACCACAATGACCTTATCTACCGCTTTAACTTTTTTGAAGAAATTTTTATTAAAGTAATTCGCCCTGTCTTTTGGCAGCCACTCGGGGTTGGAGATGAAACTGAAGTCATGAACGGTAACTACTGTTTTTCTGGCCTTTACGTTCAATGGAATAAAGTTTGGCTCGAAGTAAAGATCAAATGTTTTTTGTGACTGATGCGTAAGGAACGACTTTGACGCCCTTGCGACATCACGCAACACAGGTATTTTTTTTATTACATCCTTTACGGCTCCTACCCTTTTCATGTTCCGGTTAAATGAGTTCGCCTCGCCGCCCACAGAGTCACTATCTTCCACCACAAGCTTATCCGAATAAAACCCATAGAAGTAAGTGTATTGGTTTTCCGTATCCAACCGTGAGAGGTATTGGCTAACCGTGCTGGTATATCTTCCAACGCCGGAAAGCGGAGAAAGGAGCGGTATCGTATTAATTAGTATTCTCATTGCGTATCGTAGTTATTATCCCTTAATATTGCTTGAGATCGATATTTTATGCTATCACTCAATATTTGTAAACTATATAGTATTTTTAGTGAAAACACGATATAATTCTTATACATAAGAGTACCACAAGCAATTTTATTGACAAGTGCCGGAAAAATATAATAAGTTACCAAGGATGAATAATACCATTGTGGTCATAAACCGCAAGGTAAACCCTCATAAACTTTAATATATAATAATGGAACAACAACTACTCACACTTCTAAAAACCATATCTCGGGATAAGGATTTTTCTGCCGATACGCCTCTTTTCTCCACCGGCATGCTCGACTCTCTATCCATGCTTTCTTTCCTGAACCTGGTAGAGGAAACATTTAACGTCACTATTCTTGACGATTCCTTTGATATCGCCAACTTTGATACAGTAAACATGATCGAAAACTTTCTGGGAAAATCACCAAAGAACCCGGAGTCAACCGGTTAAACCACCCTATGGCACATACTCTTCTCAAACATACAAGGCACTACATAAAAATACTTTTTTTAAAAACAAACGCTATTCTTATGGCAGCATTACGCCAAAAAAAGAACAGCTACTCTGGCAACAAATTAACTGCGTCAACTGTTTTTAAAAGTTATTGGTTCAGAGGACGTCAAAGACTTTTGTGGAGTAAGATAAACGAGAGCACCTATCCATTGATCAAGGAATCCTGCGAAAACATCGATATCCTTGAAAAGTATAAGGATAAAAGTACTATATTCACCTTCTTCCACCAGCCGTTTTTAAAGTTTCTTCCTGTCTTAATGTGTGAGAATGATATCTTACTGACCACCTTTAAGAGCGGAAATACAAGGCAAAAAAACCCCTTTTTTTTAAAGATCTTGGAGAGAACAAGGAAGAACTACACACCTCTTACTTACAAACCACTACTCTCCTTAAAGTTACTGCAAGACACTCTCAAAAGAGGGGAAAGCGTTTTCTTGGCCGCTGACGGAAATGCCGGTAAAAACTTTTTCGATGTGCCCTTTGGCACTGGTAGCCTTAAAACTCCACGGGGCATATACTCCCTGAGCCACGAAACCGGTGCCCCCATCGTACCTCTCTTCCTCAAATTAAATAAACTAAAGCCTTTTCCTTCCTTTACACTTCTTATAGGTAAGGAATATCAGATCAATGATACCCCGGAAAAAGAAATAAAAAAAATTGAATCTATTATAAAGTGGTTTTATGATAGGATTGAGGAACAGCCATATATGTGGAATAAAATTACGAAGTAAACGTAAGATGCACCACCGGGTAAAATCGTATATTTTGCAAGATGAAAAACTTCTCAAATATCATAGAGCTGTTAAACGATTCCTTTGAGCGTCACGGCACTAGGAATGCCATTGCCGACTCCATGGGTGTCCTTACGTACGCCTCGCTTAAAGAGGCTATCCACAACGTCACTCAACAACTGTCTTCAGCCGGCATAGGAAAAGGCGATCGCGTGGGCATTGACTGTGACGGACGTGACCTCATAATCATTACACACGCAGTCATATATGCAGGTGCCGGGGCCGTTGCCATACCCAGGAGCTTGGCAAGCAAAGAAAAAGATTCACTTATCGAAAAGTGCTACCTTACTATATTAATATCAGACACTAAGGACGAACATTTCGATAAGATGCTGGGCACGATAAATGAAGATGAACTTTGTGATAAGCACCTTCTTTTACGGCGCGAAGCCTGCCTGCCTCCGGAGCTCTCAGAAGAGCCGGAGATAAAAGAGGCCGCCCTTATAAGATTTTCTTCCGGCACTACCGGCAACAGCAAGGGAGTACTCTTTACTCAAAGATCACTGGCCGAAAGGGTTACCGCTGTTAATGAAGGGCTTGGAATAAAAGAAGATGATGTTATCCTGTGGATGCTGCCCATGGCATATCATTTTATAGTAAGCATCATGCTCTACCTTTCTTATGGCGCATGCATAGCGATCCCAAAGGACCATACCCCGCAAAGCATTCTTGCCGCGATAAAAAACTTCAGCCCTTCCATGTTCTATGCGACCGAGCACTTTTATAAGCTACTACTATCAAACGGTAAAAAAGATGACCTGAAGGGTCTTAGGATGGCCATATCAACCTCGGCCGGGCTTAGCAAGAAAACCTCTACCGCATTCTATGAAAAGTTCAACATCCCTATTATGCAGGCCTACGGAATAATCGAAGCAGGGCTTTTATCCATTAACACCGACAAGCCACTGGAAAAGGCCGACAGCGTTGGAAAACTTATCAAAAGCTATGAGGTCAAAGTGCTTGATAAGGACAATCAACCCGTGGCCGAGGGTGACTTCGGTTCGATCTTTTTAAGAGGGCCCGGTTTTTTTGATTCCTACATATCGGAGTTTAGAACAAGAGCTTCTGTTTGTGATGAGGGCTGGTTCAACACCGGGGACATAGGGCGGGTGGACGAGGAAGGACACCTTTTTCTTCACGGCAGGACCAAAGATGTTATAAACTGTATGGGGATGAAGATGTTTGCCTCAGAGATAGAGGATGTACTCAATCTGCACCCCGCCATTAAGGAGTCCCTTGTAAAAGCAAAAGCTCATTCTTACCTGAATGAAGTTCCTTATGCGATGATCGTCTTAAATGACGGCTGCCCAAAACCGGAAACAGTTGAGTTAATGACTTTCTGTGGCAAACACCTTGCCCCACACAAAATTCCCCGCTCCGTTGATGTAGTTAAAGAGCTGCCCAAAACAGGCAGTGGTAAGATCAAGAGATCCTGAGATGACTTCAAAGCATTAACCTACCGCTTCAACCTAAGCACAGATAGTTTCCCGGCAATTGAGGGTCGAACTCCATACCTCCTTGGCCCACTATTTTGCAGCTCACCAATGAAACCCCCTGTAATAATTGACTAAAGCAAATATTCTGTGATATATTCATCTATTACCAAACGGAGCAAACCCAACAAAGATGAAAGAAACTTTTTATAAGCCCAACCAGCGCTACGAGCTAGGTCTTTTTCAAACCATCGCGGTTATCCTGAAAAATATTTCGAGTTCAAGGGACCTTATTGTCCAGCTCTTCAAAAGAGACTACTTTGCGATCTACAAGAAATCCTATCTTGGGCTGTCCTGGGTTGTTATCTCACCGCTCATGGGTATAGTTTCATGGGTATTTCTACAAAAGACAGGGCTATTGGTCCCTGGAGATGTCGGCATACCCTACCCGGCATACCTGCTTATGGGAACGACCATGTGGGGGCTTTTCATGGGTCTTTTCGAGGCAGCAGGAACTACCTTTGAGAATGCGTCCTACCTGGCAATGCAGGTTAATGTCGCCAGAGAATCCATCTTTGTAAAACAAATACTTATTCATCTGGCTAACTTCATGGTTGCCTTCACTGCCATAATACTGATTTTCATTGCCTTTGGTATCTTTCCGAGCCCTTGGGCCCTAACGTTACCGCTTGTTTGTTTACCGCTATTTTTTCTCGGTGCGTCACTGGGACTCATCCATACGATGGTCACGGTCGTGGCTCCGGACCTTAAAAAAATAGTTACTGTCCTTACCGGACTAATGCTCTACACAACGCCGATCATATACTCTAACAATGTGCCAAGTGAATTTATCCAGCAGATAATAAAGTGGAACCCTCTTACATATCTTGTCTGCTCCGCCAGGGATATCGTTATCTACGGACGTCTTTACGATACAACAGGCTTCTTTATCTGTGCCGGAGCTTCTTTTCTTATATTCATTATCCTGATACGCTTATTTTATCTGGCCGAAGATAAGATAGTTGAGAGAATGATCTAATGAGTCAAGCAAGCAATACCGCCATCAATACCCCCGCTCTTGCCACAGAAAAGAGCGGTGAGGTTCTCTTAAGCCTAAAAGGTGTTTCAAAGAAGTTCTGTAAGAACCTTAAACTAAATATGCTTTACGGCTTAGCTGACCTATGCAAGGGCCTTGTCGGCTCCAAACCTAATACAACGAAGCTTCGCAAAGAAGAGTTTTGGGCTGTAGATGATATCAACCTGGAAATACGCAGAGGCCAAGTGCTTGGTGTCATCGGCGAAAACGGCAGCGGTAAGTCAACCCTGCTAAGGCTTATCGCGGGGATATTCCCGATAGACAAGGGAGAGGTATCTACAAAAGGAAGGTTCGCCGCTCTTATCAGCCTCGGTGCGGGCTTCCACCCTCACCTTACCGGTCGGGAAAATATATATCTTAACGGAACAATACTTGGCATGAGCCGTAAGGAGATCGACTCCAAAGCTGACAGTATTATTAAGTTTGCTGGCATCGATGATTTTATCGACTCTCCTGTATCAACTTACTCCTCCGGGATGAAGGTAAAACTGGGGTTTTCCATTGCTATCGCGATAAAACCTGACATTCTGATACTGGATGAGGTTTTGGCCGTGGGAGACCGCGGCTTTCGTGCCAAGTGCTTTAATGAGATCGATCAGTTATCAAAGAACACAGCGATAATCTTTGTTTCCCATCATATGCAAAAGATCACCAGAGTATGCACTGACGTTCTGGTCATGGACAAAGGGAAGATGGTCTACCTGACAGATAATGTATCGGAAGGCCTGGATTTTTATTTTGCTCAAAAAGAAATAGATACACCCTCTATGCAAAGAGAAGGCTCATCAAACATTAACAAGATAACACTTTCATCTATAAAATCGTCACACACGGATGATGGCACTCTGACCATTGACCACCTTGACCCTCTAACCGTAGAGCTTAATGTAACACTCGACAGATCTGTTGAGACCGCAACACTCTTTATATTATTTACTGACAACGAGTTTAATCTTGTCTCCGAGAGTTCTTCCGAGATTTCGGGATTCAAGTTGATAAACAAAGCCCCATATGAGTATAATATCAGGATACACTTTGACCACATACCTTTTTATCCGGGAAAATACGGTATCTCTATTATTTTAAAGGACTGCGACAAGAAAGGTCCTTTAATAAAGTACCTGACGGCAAAGAGCTTTATAGTAAAAGGTGAGCACACCTCAAACGCTCCGGTTCATTTATCTGCAGACTGGGAGTGTTAATGATATGAACAGCAAACCTTCTAATATCCAACTTATAGGCATTCATATACATAAGACAGCCGGCGAATCATTTAAGAACATTTTGATTAAAAACTATAAAAAAAGTTTGAAGCTCCTTCCGAGAAGTTGCTAGAGACAATAGCAGACCTTAACAAACGCGACATCGCATTATATGAAGAAGCACTCATCCTTAGAAAACAACGTATGGCTATAACTTGAATGATAAACTTTAAAAAAAATAAAGAACTTTCT
>DAOVXI010000106.1 GCA_030636245.1 Deltaproteobacteria bacterium | reverse complement strand
GGAGACCACTACACGTCTTTGTTTATAGAACTCGCCGATGACCTGACCGTCACGTGCATAAACCTTGGTTATAAGATCCGGGGTATAGTCCTCTACGGCATTAAGAGCTGGAAGATCGTGCGTGAGATAGATGAATATACCAAGCATTATAAGCAGAGATGAGCCAGCAGCCCCTGCAAGCCCATATATGATATGTTTAAGTTTAATAGATTTAATAGAACGCATAATCGGTTAATTTATCAAAAAAAGCACTTTAAATCAAGTATGAGGAGAGCTTAAAGGCCACATGGTATTGAAAAATCAGTGAAATTAGGGTAAATTATTAAGAGGTACACTTAAATGATACGTTTGGACGACATAATAGAGAAGGTTTCTTCCTACTCGCCAGAGGCTGACCTTGATGTCATAAGAAAGGCCTATGTCTTTTCCGCCAAGGAGCACGCGGGGCAGACACGGATGAGCGGTGAGGAGTATCTTGTCCATCCCATAGAGGTTGCAAACATCCTGACCGAGCTTAAGATGGACCCGAAGTGTGTTGCCACAGGGCTTTTGCATGACACGGTCGAGGACACACACACGACAATTGAGCAGATCGAGGAGCTTTTCGGCCCCGATATCTCTCTTTTGGTCGATGGGCTGACAAAGCTTGGACAGATGAGTTATGAGAACAAAAAGGTAAGGGAAGCCGAGAGCATAAGAAAGATGATCCTTGCCATGGCGAGGGACATCAGGGTCGTTATCATAAAACTTGCCGACAGGCTTCACAATATGCGTACCCTTGACGCGCTGAGCCCGGAGAAGCAGACCGTGATAGCTCAGGAGACAATGGATATATACGCGCCTCTTGCCAACAGGCTCGGGGTGGGTTGGATAAAGACAGAGCTTGAGGACCTTGCCTTTAAGTACATTGATCCCGAAAGATACGCGTGGATAGAGAAGAACGTTAGCCGTAAGCGTGAAGAAAAGGAAAAGTACATAGCAAGGGTAAGGGAGGTTATTGAGACCAAGCTCAGGGAAGCCGGCATCGAGGGAGAGGTAAGCGGCAGGGTTAAGCATAGATATAGTATCTACAAAAAGATGCAGGAGCGTGATATTGATTTCGACGACCTTCATGACATGCTTGCATTCAGGGTAATAGTTGAGAATGAGGATGATTGCTACCCATTGCTTGGGATGGTCCACTCCACATGGAAACCTGTTCCGGGAAGGTTCAAGGACTATATCGCCATACCAAAGGCAAACATGTATCAGTCGTTGCATACGACCGTCATAGGTCCCTATGGAGAGATGATGGAGGTGCAGATAAGAACCCGTAATATGCATCTTGTCTCCGAGTACGGAGTCGCGGCACACTGGAAGTATAAGGACGGCGAGAAGATATCCGATACCTATCACGCCGGGCTTTCGTGGTTAAGCCAGATGCTTGAGATGCAAAAGGATGTTAAGGACTCAAGCGAGTTCCTTGAAACACTCAAGGTCGATCTATTTCCCGATGAGGTCTTTGTCTTTACCCCGCAGGGTGAGGTACGGGAACTCCCGGCAGGCTCTACGCCCATAGACTTTGCATACTCCATTCATACCGACATAGGACATAGCTGTGTTAACGCTCGTGTGAACGGGCGGAGAGTGCCCCTGAGTTATACGTTACGCAACGGTGACTTTGTTGAGATAGAGACAAGAGAAGACGCCAGACCCAATGCGGAGTGGATTGGTTTCGTCGCGACATCGAGAGCGAGGAACAGGATAAAGCAATGGATAAACGCTGCTGAGCGAAAGGAGAGCTTTGAGCTTGGGCATGAACTTTTAAGGAAAGCCTTCCTGATGTATGGCTTTAACTTTGATGAGCTTATCGAGAAGGGTGAGCTTCAGGAGAAAGCAGGAGAGCCGCTGGGCTATGATTCGGATGAGAAACTTATCCTTAATGTGGGCTTCGGCAAGATAACACCGGGCCAGGTGGTCTCTAAGATAGTTCCTCCGGAGCTTTTAAAGGAGGACGGAGCCGTAAAGAGATCGGTCTTCAGGCAGATGCTTAACAGGATAAGGCCCGCGGCAAAGTCGAGCCAAGACAAAAAGAGGCCTTCCGTGATCGTTAAGGGCGCTGGAGACTTTATGGTAAATATAGCGAATTGCTGTAACCCGCTTCCAGGTGATGAGATAACCGGCTACCTTACGCCCGAGCGGGGAATACTTGTTCATTCATATGACTGCCCGAGTCTTTTAAGTTCTGATTACGAGAGAAGGATTGATGTTGAGTGGGAAGAGGGCGCCGAGCGTGTCACGCCTGTTAAGATAGTCGTCTTCTGCAAGAACGATGTCGGACTCCTGGCGGATATCGCCATAGCGCTTAAGGAGCAGGACGCAAACATAGCGAGCGCAAAGGTAAGGAGCACGAGCGATAACAGGGCCGTCTGTGCCTTTGATGTTTCAGTGCGCGATATTGTTCACCTGAGAAATGTTATAAGGGCGCTTAAGGATATCAAGAAGGTCATAAAGGTCAAGAGGGTTGGTTTTGATAAGCACGGTAAACCACTTAGAAGGGTCGCAAGTTAACGGAGGGACTTTAAGTTGGGAATGGAAGAGATAAGAACAGATAACGCGCCCGAGGCGATAGGCCCGTATAGCCAGGCGGTGCGTAGCGGTAATATGGTTTTTTTGTCCGGACAGATACCGATAGATCCGGCAACGGGCGAGGTCATCTCAGGCGGGATCAAAGAGCAGACAAAAAGGGTCTTCGATAACCTTACTGCCGTCATAAAGGAAAGCGGCCTATTGATCGATGATGTTGTGAAGGTTACTGTCTATATGACCGATCTGGGTGAGTTCGCTTTGATGAACGAGGTGTACGCTTTGTTCTTTAACGAGCCTTACCCGGCACGTGCTACGGTTGGCGTGAAGGAGCTGCCAAAAGGCGTAAGCGTTGAGGTTGATGCCGTACTTGTTGGTTAGTATTTTATAAAAATGAAATAAAAAAAGGGCCTTTATGAAAAGGCCCCTTTGTTATTTATTAAATTGTTGTTGCAGTCAGTAAGATTTCTTGCCCCACTACTTAGCCCCTTAGGCGGCTTTTGTTACTGCGCCTGAGCGGATACACCTTGAACATACCCTTACGCGCTTATTGGTGCCGTTCTCGGTTATCTTAACACGCTGGAGGTTAGGGTTCCAACGCCTTTTTGTTTTGTTGTTGGCGTGACTTACATTATTGCCCGCTACCGGACCCTTTTCACATTTATAACATCTTGCTGCCATTTTCTCTCTCCTTCTTTCTTACTGCTTTATATCGTTTATTATTAATACCTTGGTGAATCTGGAAATAATATCATGGTAAAAATGCAAAATCAAGGGGAATTTGCCCGAAAAGAGGGTTTTTATATCTCTATTGTATCTCCAGCCTTCATAACACGGCCTTTTGCCCCTGTTTTTTCGAGTTTTTCGGTAAATTCATACGGATCCTGTTCGATTATCTCCCAGGTGCCATAGTGCATTGGGACGGTGAGTTTTGGTTTAATTAGCCCGACTGCTTTGACCGCATCGTCTATGCCCATGGTGAAGTTATCGCCTATGGGTAACAGCGCGCAGTCCACGGGGCCGATCATTGCCATATCCCCGAAAAGCCCGGTGTCTCCGGCGTGATAGACAGATGTGTTGTCCATCGTTACGACAAGGCCGCAGGGGTTGCCAACCGCTCCCGTGTCGGTGGTCGAACCGTGGAAAGCTATAGTGAGCTTAACGTTACCGAAAGGAAAGTCGTGAGCGCCGCCAATGTGCATGGGGTGGCCTTTGGCACCACGTTCCGTGCAGTAGTTCACAAGCTCAAAGGGGGCGATTATCTGGCAGTCGTTCTGCTTTGCTATCTCCACCGCGTCGCCCAAGTGGTCTGCGTGGCCGTGGGTGACGAGCACCGCGTCAACCTTGACATCCTCCGGCTTTATCTTTGCTGAAGGGTTATCTTTCAGGAAGGGGTCTATTATGACGCTCTTTCCGTTGGACTCAAGGGTAAAGCACGAGTGACCGTTATAGGTTATATTCATCTTGGTATTATTTACCTCCGAATACTTTTTTGAGAAGCTCTGTTACACGCGCGGCAGGGTCTTTTCTTATTTTCTTTTCTTCGTTGCCGAGCATCAGGAATAATCCGTTTGTCGCAAGCTCTGTTACGTACTCGTCAAGGTCAATTGACTTCGATTCTGTGAAGGGTATCTTCTTATAGATATCCATTATCTTCTTGAAGTTTTTGGTTGCCCCGACACTGTCCATCGCCTCGGTTATGACAGGGCGAAACTCATCAGCTATCTTTACGCTCGACTTTCTTTGAAAGTACTCTGTTGCGGCTGTGTCGCCACCGTCAAGTATTCCCCGCGCGTCATCAAAGCTCATCCTTTTTATGGCATCAACAAAAATAGAGGCAGCCTTGGGAGCGGCCTTTTCGGCGGCCCGGTTCATGCTCAGGATAAATTCATCGACCTGTTTATTAAAGCCGGCCTTCCTGAGGGTTTCACCGACCTTTTCTATCTTCGGCGGTATGGGTATCTTTATCTCAGGATTTTTGAAGTAGCCGTTTGTCTTAGAGGTAGTTTTTACCGCGTTCTCTGTGCTGACGCTCAGGGCTTCCTTCAACCCGTCTATGATGGTCCGCTCGTTAAGTCCTTTTTCTTGTCCTATGGAAAGATCCATGGGGAGCTCTTTCTTGAGCTCGTCAAGGAATCCGGCGCAGGATACGGTAACGATCGATACGGTAAGCATAAGCGCGCTTACCGCCATAATGGTAATCTTCTTTGTTGTTTTTTTCATCATGACAACATTATATTCCAATGCGTTGAGTCTTGTCTATTGTTATTTGGAGAGGGTAATTGGTATACTGGGGTGTCGCAGCTTTCGCTGCGTGGATGCACGAAACTTTTTAAGGATCTCATGTTCAAAAAACTTATAAATAGGATTGATAATATCAATTCGCCGGTTAAGCGAACGCTTTTTGTATCAGGTGTGTTCGGCTTTCTTGGTGTGTTAATCAGTATTGTGTTTTTAGGATCATTTTATGTAATGTTCGTTGGTGTTGAGTCTTATATTGTACCAATGAACCGGTATAGTTTGTTGGTTAGCGGTATTGAAACTGGCTTCTACGGGTTTTTAAATGGTTTTTCAGTAAGGTCAGTAATAAATCTGTTATTTATACTAGTTGCTATTTCTGTTGTCTTATTTATTTTCCTGTATGCGTTGCTCTTCGTAATTTCAAAGATTCATGCAATAAGAGCCTTAAAGCTTGCCAGATGGCGGAGCATACTCTTTATTATAATCGGATTCGGTTTGCTTGTCTTAATTACCGAAGCTATTACGGTGGATCAAAGAAAACTGTCTTTTCCGAGATTTTTCTATGAAACTCTTTTATTTGGTTTATTATTTGTCTTTACCGCTGGCGGTGGTTATATAAACTGCCTTTCGATGGATAAAGGGGCGTTGGCCTTGAAGTATCGCTTAGGAGAGAACCCGCTGCTCGGGTCGTTGGTCAGGGGTATCGTTGCAGGCATTATAACACTGTCGATAATATCGTTACTTAATCATTACTACTCTTATGTATATGAATATTTGAACTTTTCTTTTCACTTAAATGGCATAGATTACTCTTATTTTACGCAAAATTTTATTTTCACCGGTGTCTTTTTTACTGTTTATGCTTTTATTTCCGGCGGTGTGTTGTCTGCGATGATGCCATCCGGCATTTCTTTGCGTGACAGGATAAAGTCTCTTGCGGTGCCTCTTAGCGTGACGATTGTTTTTGCCTTCGCTTGCTTTATTGTAGAAACAAACACAAAAGAAAAGTGGGACATGGTTGAAGAGAGCCTTAACGAGGCGGCTTCTCTGATAGTGTTGGATGAAGAACCTGCTCCCCGCATTGCTCTTGCCCTTGCTGATAAAAGTAATTATAAAGGCAAGGAGGTCAAGTTAAGGGATACGGTTTATGAATGGCCTCTTCCGGTGATAGATCTTATACCTGAGAACCTGGAAAAACTTGATGCGTACCTAGGTCACATTGGTGATAGGGATACTTATTTTAAGTACTCCGTCCTTACTGCCCGTGAGATTATCGCTCGAAGGAACTGGATGGCGGCAGCGAGAAGGGTATATCTTGAAGAGATGTTGGTTAAGGGTAATAACGCTGTTGGCGGGATACAGTTTGTCAGTAACCTTAGAAACGCACCGGCAACAGAGGAGAACAGGAAACTTTTAATAACATTAAGTGACGAGGAGTTCTTTTATATCGGCGAGAAAATGTATTCAGGTTTTATGTATGCATGGGATAGCTTCGGTGAGTATGATGAGGCAATGAAGTGGTATGAAAGGGCAAAAGACGTTGAGCGGGAGAAGTGG
>DAOVXI010000040.1 GCA_030636245.1 Deltaproteobacteria bacterium | reverse complement strand
CACGTCCCTTGGGGCTCACGACTTGACTTTTCCCTATAAAATTCAAAGACTTACCGCTTGCCCTCTTCTCGCTTCCCACACGATTTGCGGTTATGGCAAAGACCCGGTTCTCAAGGCATCGGGTTATCATCGCGTCAGGACAATGCGGCAAAACCAGGTTCGATGGATGGGCTATGATCTCCGCGCCTTTCAGGGCCAGCGTTCTGGTAACCTCGGGAAAGAGCCAGTCAAAGCATATCATCATTCCGACCTTTGCCCCTCCTATATCAAATACCTTATAAGGGGTGTTGCCGGGGCTGAATATATTTGTTTCGTTCCAAAAAAGATGGGCCTTTCGGTAGGTGCCGAGTATGCCCTTCGGCCCTATGAGTGAAGCAGAGTTATAGACCTTCGCCGCTTTGCCTTTCCCGCTTCTTTCAACGTACCCGGCGACGATATGCATATCAAGGTCTTTCGCAACCTCTTTTAAGGTGCGTGTGGCATAGCCCTTGTCGGCCTCCTCGGAGAGCGAAAGGGCTTCCTTTTTACTTTTGAATTGATAGCCGGTACTGAAAAGCTCGGGCAGGACGACCAGCTTCGCCCCATGCATCCTCTTTGAGGCAAGGACCCTGACCACTTTATCCGTGTTCTTCGTAACCTCGCCGAACTCGGGAGAGCTTTGTATATAGCCGACCTTCATAGCTACTTTTCTATCACACACCGCTATTTTGTCAATACAATTGGTGTTGACTTACGGCAATCCTTACTGTTATTCTTTTTAGATTGAACGATAAAAAAGGACATATCAATGGGCAAGAGCAAAAAAGTTAACTCCAGAGAGGTCGGGCTGATCATAGCCATGATCCTGGGCAAGCATTTTCTCGGTACAGAGGACCTGCACTACGGGCTGTGGACCGAGGATATGGAGCTTAAAACAGGGAACTTCCCGCTTGCGCAGGATAAACACTCAAAGCTTATAACGGACAATATCCCTGACGGGGTAAAGCGAGTGCTCGACGTTGGATGCGGCGCGGGGGTGCTTGCGAAAAAACTCATTGCTCTCGGATATCACGTTGACTGCGTCTCCCCAAGCCCGCTCCTTTCCGAGCAGGTGAGAAAGAACATCGGCCCCGGCTCGACCATCTTTGAATCAACCTTTGAGGCCATGGACACCGAAGGCCTTCTTGGAAGCTATGACATGGTGCTCTTCAGCGAGAGCTTTCAGTACGTAAACCTTGCGGCGAGCTTCCCTCTTATAATGAAGCTCTTAAAGAAGAACGGCCACCTTATGATATGCGATTTTTTCAGAAAAGAGGTCGAGGGGAAAAGCGCCCTGGGCGGCGGACACCGCCTGACAAGGTTCGATGCGGCACTGAGTGAGCTGCCTCTTAAGAAGTTAACCGACATTGACATAACCAAGGAGACGGCTCCGAACATGGATATCGTGAACGGTTTTCTTATGAATGTCGGCTTGCCCGTGCGCGACCTTATCGATTACTATATGGTAAACAACTACCCGCGCATAACGAAGTTACTCAAGTGGAAGTACAGGAAGAAACTCGATAAGCTTGACTCGAAGTACACGGCCGGCGAGCGCAACGGCGAGAACTTCATAAAGTTCAAATCCTACCGCTTATTCCTTTTTCAGAAAACCAGCTAAAGCTCAGATTGTTTCATTATGGATAGTATGTGATAGTCCCTTCAAAATCAACCATGGCTCTGCTCAACGTACCCTCTCCAGTTAACTTCTCGTGCCTTAACTTAATATTACCTTCGGTCTTGCTGATGCTCACATGTTCAACAATGACACCTGGTGAAAGCCGAATGCCATAATCTTTTAAGGTTTTTGCCGTAGCCCTACCATCCGGCAAATCACTAAGATATGCCTGGGCAAACGTATAGGCATTCTTTAAATCAGAGGTCAGGGCAACTTTGTAACCTCTCGAATAACTATGTTTTTTGTTTGGGGTAAGGAATATTACGGCGAGTACAATCAACCCTACAATAAAAAACGGCAAAATAATTGAAGTGCTTTCAGATATGTTAAATATTTTCTTCACTCACGCAGATCTCCTAACTTGTTGCAGTATTATACCACGAGAGGGGTTGAATGAAAAACAGGTGAACGATTTTACGATGAGTTGATGTCTGAAAAGTATTCTTACTTTCTAAATAGCTTTTGGAAGATGCCCTTGCTTTCCTGTATCCTCTTGTTGACGAGCCTTATCTCGCTCTGTGCCCCCATGAGGTTTTTATCCAGCTTAAGGGCTTTGTTCTGCCTTGAGAGAGCTCCCTCAAAATCCCCCTCGGCCCTAAGGATAACACCAAAGAAGTAGTGTGGCTCGGCAAGCTGCTTGTTCATGGATATGGATTTGTTGATATACTCCTTTGCCTCCTCGGCCTCCTCCTTGCTCCGACCGGGGCTGTTGAAGATACACCAGCCAAGATAGGCAAAGCTCTCGGCATCCTCGGCGTAGTAATCGACCGCTTTCTGAAAACACTCTCTGGCGTCCGCGAAGTTGCCGAAGCGGAGCATGTTCTGCCCTTTCTTGAACTCCATGTCTGCGAGTATAACCCTGCCGGTATCAACATCAGCGTTGAGCGTTCCCTTATCAAGCTTATTCTCATACTCGGCCCTCTTCTTCTCATCCATAAGAACGGCGTATGCCTCACTCACGAGCGGAAAGGTTTCCTTGGCGAGGTTCTTTATACTCTCATCCGAGTGCCTGTCAAAGAAGTCCGGGTGATAGAGCTTGGCTAACTTCTTATATGCCTGCTTAACATCTTTCGTGCCGGCGCCCCGTATTACACCAAGCACCTCGAAGTGGTTCTTGTCCTTTATGCTCTCATAGAACTTCAAAAGCTTTACCTTGTCTTCCGAGTCAGCGCCTACCTTGAGCGCTCCTGCCATGAGGAACATATATGTGTATGCAAGCGCTTCCATGCCGGAGTTCATAATGTCATCCACTTTTTTACCGGCCATGACAAAGGGGACGTTCTCATAACCAAGGTTCTTGAGCACGCTCTGGTAGGAGTTCGTCTTCTGAAAGAAGTTTCCGCTAAAGCTTGAGAACTCCTTTACTATCATCTCGTGATTTTTTCGCGCGCCCTCGAAGACTATCTGGTTAAGCCCCTCATCCACGGAGGTATACTTCTGCACGTCGCCGTCATTGAAGCTGAACCTCGCACCGTTCCAACCGAAGAGGTTTATGAGCCTCATCTTAAGCTGATCCCTTAGCTGGTTGGCAAGTGCCTGCTCATCCAGGACACCGAGCTTTATGAGCGCCTCTCCCTGAAGGACCTTGTCCGTCTTCATTACCTTAAGCGACCTCTCGCAGTCCTCAAGTGAGACCACGCCGGAGCTCACGAATATCCTTCCAAGACATTCATTCAAGAGATTAGACCTTGAGCCAACGGGCATGCCGCGCTCAAAGTAGATCCGCTTCTTGAGCTTTCCCCTGTCCACCTGCATGCTGCCGGAGAACTTCTTCTTGAATACCTCAAGGAGAAAGTAAGGCGCGTTATTTTTATTTATCTGAATATCCATATTATTAAAGGCAAGCTTATATCCTAACTTATCAGTATAAAAAATTCAATTTGTAAAATAAGCTCGATATCGTCCATTTTTAAGGCACCGATACCTCGCTCAAAGGCTGCCTGAGTTGTTTGTTTTTTGTGCTTACTTCGGTGGGTATGGGCCATTAAATAGGTTCACAGTAATCAGCCCTACAGAAGCTCTTGGAGTCCTCCTTAAAGGCCTTCATCTCATCCTTGCTTATCGTCGGATGGTGCATGCTTACCGCAAGAAGGAAGTCCTCTGTGGTGGAGCGGTACTCGCTGCCCGTTCCGACCTCGACCTCAAAGGCTTTGTGGCTGACGCAGTCAATGACCGCTTCTATATCGGCCGGGGTAAAACCATCTGTCTTCTCGGTTATACTTTCAAGATCCACCTCCTCTATCATGAGCCTTTGTGCGTGATGCTCAAAGATGGTCCTTCTGCTCTCTCTATCAAGGCTCCCTAACGGCAAAATAAGGTCAAAGCGTCCCGGACGCAAGAGCGCGGGGCTAAGCATCCTGATATTGTTGGTCGCGCAGATAAGAACTATCTCTTTAGCTCCTCTTAGTTTCGGCATCTGGCGGAGGAACTCATTGGACAGGTGCCTCTCCTCCTTTGTGGCCAACTCGGGCCTAAGCGTCAACTCCTCGAACTCGTCAAAAAAGACAACGACCCTCTCAAGCTGCCTCAAGTTATCGAATATTATCTTAAGGTCCATGGCCTCTTTATTGGAGTTGCCCCCCAGTGCGCTTGGGCTTATCTCAATGAACTTCCAGTTGAGCTTCCCTGCTGTGCCCCTTGCAAAGGCTGTCTTGCCCGTGCCGGGCGGGCCAAAGAGAAGTATTCCCTTTGGTGTTGAGATACTGTGTTTTTTTGCTATATCAGGATGTGTCAGGGGCAGGACGATCTGCTGCTCAACAACCCTCTTTTCATTCTTAAGACAAAGGATACTCTCCCAACTCGACCCCGGCACCTCGCTCACCTCCACGGCGGGAAGGTTTATAAGTTCCTGAAGCGGCTCGCATATGTTTTTTCCTCTTCTATCAACCATCATACTTAAAGTATAACAGCAGCATGGATAGATATATTTATTTTCGATTAAATCATGATTAAAGATAAAATAGCCGCCTACTTGGGCAAGAAAAGCGTTGAAGATAAAACGCCCGAAGACCTTTCGGGCCAACGGGCGTTTTGTTATTGTTGTATAGTTCCAGTGTTACGCAGGAGGTGTTCCCTCCTTGATCCCTTTTTTAACATTCTCTCTCGTCTCAGGCGTGTTCTCGTAACCGTGTATCTTGGTTCCGTGTTCAATAGCAGCCTCGATCAACTCTTCCTCCGAATCCGCGGTCAGTGCAATCGAGCAGTTTGTCTCGTCGGGGAAGTCTCTGCAGTCAATATACTTCCTTGCCATAAGAGCCTCCTCATGTTTAGGGTTATAAAACCTTCGTTCCTGCCTATGAAGATTATAGCAGGAAAATCAGGGTGCGTTGCAGGGGCTGAAAAAAAAGAAGGTCTTATGCAATTTGACCCATTGCTATATCTGTGGTATTATTAAAATAATTTAATACTGTTCACTCCTCCCAAATATCTATTCGATTTTGGGTGATTCTCATAAAAAAGCAATTTCATGTTTTTTTTAATGTTTCACAGTCAAAGGAGGTTTACAGATGTCTAAAAGGATACTCTTTCTTACGCTACTTGTTATTTTCTCTTTGACCCCTTTACTCATCCCGATAAACTCAGAAGCCGCACCTAACTTCGCCAGACAGACCGGCTTTTCCTGCAACACATGCCACTTTCAACACTACCCTGCTCTTAATGCATTCGGCCGGGAGTTTAAGGCGAACGGCTATACAATGGTAGGCAGCCAGGGTCTTATTGAGGCCGATCTGCTGAGCCTTCCGGTAACACTTAACGCCTCGCTTATTACAAAGATAAGGTACCAGAAGAGTAACGGCGACAACGAGTTGGCGGACAAGAAAAATAACGGCGAGCTGCAGTTCCCCGACGAGGGCGCGCTCTTGATCGGCGGACGCGTGGGAGAACACATAGGGTTTCTCTTGGAAGCTCAGCTCGTGGACGGCGAGGCCTCCAACTGGGCCTCCTTCAAGCTGCCCTTTGTCTATGACGTAAAGGATACCAAGCTCCTTATAGTGCCCTTTACAACAGACGCGGCAGGCCCTGCTCAGGGCTTTGAACTCTTAAACACCGGAGCGCTACGGTTCCAGCGCGTACTTGAGCACCGTAAGGATATATCCGCTCAACAGTACCTCAACACGGCACGGGATGCCCAGGGCGTAAGCTTTGCGCTCTACAGGGATATAGGCTACGTAAGCTATACACCGTGGTCTCCCGAACACGGCTCCAGTGACGCAAGCCCATACCTACACTACGTAAGAGCGGTACTTACACCTACTATCGCCAGCTGGGACACGGCGATCGGCGTCCAGCTCTGGAGCGGCGAGACCGAGTTCTCGGAGGATACGACAACAGAGACCGCTTGTCTTGGGGCCGGTAACCCCATAGCCGCATGTACCGCAGCCGGCGAGATAGTTTCGAGCACTACTGCAGGCACGGCAGAGAGTGCGGCCGAGGCGTGGGTCGTGGACGCGCAGGCACAGGGAGCGCTTGGCGGCAAGCCCGTTGGCATATACTTTACATACGGTGTGGCGACAAGATCGGAGGCAACGATATCTAACCTCTTTAACTCAAGCACCACCGATGACAGGAGCGCCTTTACGGCTCTCGTGGAGGTAGGGGTCATACCGCAGAAGCTTGCCCTTTCAGTTGGTTTCAGAGGCGCGAGTAACGGCAACGCCGTGGACGATCAGGAGAACTCATTGACCATAGGGGCCGTCTACCAGGTGACACAGAACGTCTCGCTTCAACTCAACAACACATCCTATGATTACGACATCGAGCAATCCATAGGCGACAACCTGCTAACGCTTATGCTCTTTGCCGCATTCTAACAACCCAACATAACGCATAAAAGATGGGGGACGGCAACCAAGCCGTTCCCCTTCTTTATTTTACACACCAATAAGAGGGGGTTTTACCCCCGTTCGCCCCACCATTTTGTCATGCCTGTCCTGAGCTTAATGAAGGGCCGGGCTTAACCCGGTATCTCGCCTTTTTCACCATTGCATTTCAAAGGCTTTTTCGGGTAAGCTAATAGAAAGAAGTACTGAGAGCTACGCTACGGTGCATACCTAAACTTTAAATACAGGAGAACAAGGTTTATGAAAAAACTTTTACTGGCTTCACTCATCTTCATTCTTGCGGGATGCGTCACCCCGCCGCAGACAACACAGGAGCTGCGCGAGGGAATACAGGGAGGAGCAAGGTTAACAACGATGAAGGAGATCACAGTTAACCGTTCCTTCAACTCCACATACAACTCCATAAAAAAGAACGCGGACATGTGCTTCAACCTAACCGTTACAAGCACCACCCCCGGCAGGTACGGCCCCATGACCTCAATTACGACCTGGCGCTCAAGCTCCAGGAAGACAGGCAAGGGCACGGCCGAGATGGTGATACAGCTCGACGCACGCGCAACCGGCGAGATGCCTCCTGGAGGATACTTCTCGCTCCTGGTTGACACCGAGTCCCTATCATCCAAAAAAACAAAGGTCACCATATACGGAGCCTCAATAGGTTGGGGAGATGTCTTTGAGTCTATCTTTGCATGGGCCGAGGGCAAAAAACAGGAGTGTCCGAAGAAACCGTTCGGCGGTCTGGGCTCTAAGTTTGATTACCATAATAAATAGAGTTTTTGAAAGGAGTTACCCGCTCCGCGATCAAAAGGAGCGGTCATACTTATGTTTCGTTTCATCTACAGGACTTTTCTAAACGGCCTTGCGCTTATCGTACCACCGGTGCTGGCCATATACCTTTTCGTGTGGCTTGGCGTAAGCGCTGAGAAAGCGCTCAGCCCCCTTATGATAAAGTATCTGGGCGCCGAGTGGTACAGACCCGGCTACGCCGTTGCGCTCGGCTTCCTGCTCGTCTTCATGGCGGGACTCCTGGTCAGGCTGTGGATCTTTCGAAAGATACGCGACCTTATCGAGGGCATCTTAAAACACATCCCTCTTATCAACAGCGTCTACGGGGGCATCAGGGATTTTTTCGGTTTTCTTGCGCAGGATAAAAAGGACAGCGCAAGGCGTGTCGTTATAGTTAACATGGGCACGCCTGCCATTGAGCTTGTAGGGCTTGTCACGAACGAGGACCTTCAGGGACTTCCGGCCGGGACCGACGACAAGATAGCGGTTTATCTCCAGATGAGCTATCAGGTCGGCGGCTACACCATACTTGTCCCACGCTCCATGGTCACACCAATCGACATGAGCGTTGAGGACGCGATGCGCTTTGTCCTGACCGCCGGGGTATCCAGAAGAAAGTAAGATCAATGAGCATGCTCCGCCCTTCCCAAAACATTTAAGCCCTTAAAATCATAGTACTTATTTGAATTTAGGGGTATAATTTAAGTAGAGGGGTGTTTCTGTTACACTTTTTGAAAAGGATAATTATGATCTGGGATTCAAAAATTATAATGACCATCATAGACATTGTCGTCATAGCGATGGCAGTGGTTGCGACATGGACATTCTCAAAGAACAAGTGGCTTCTGAGGTCTCTGCATGTCTCCTCAGGGTTGCGCCTTATCGTTATCGGGTTGATCATCCTTGCGGCCTTTTATCTGGTTGATCTGCTCATCATGTTTATCTTCCCCCTTTTCATGCCGATGAAAGAAGCCATGGGTATAATGAATGACCTGCATCTGAACTACATGTGGATCGTATCCACCATTTCCATAGGTTGCATTGTCATAGGGCTTGTCTACCTGATAAGAAGGCTCTTTCCGAGGATAATCAAGCTGCGCATAGATCTAGAAGAGGCGCATGCTGATCTCAAGGATGAACTATCGGCACTGAAGAGCGTCGAACAGAAACTCCTCAGGAATGAGAACAAACTTAAGGAGCTTACCCTTATAGACCAGCTTACCGGGGTTACCAACCGCAGGGGCTATGACCTAACCGTTGAGAGCGAGTGGAACCGTGCCAGACGTACGCGGACGCCGCTTTCCCTCATCATGCTGGATATAGATTTTTTCAAGAACTACAACGACAACTACGGCCACCCTGCCGGAGACGAATGTCTTAAAAGGGTCGCGATGGCGCTCAACTCCAAGATAGTGCGCGCCGGAGATGTCGTGGCCCGCTACGGGGGCGAGGAGTTCGTCGTTATCCTGCCCGGCTCAAACAAGGAGGCGGCCGCAACCCTTGCCGAGTTACTGAGGCAAGCGGTCGAGTCACTCAATATAGAACACAAGGTCTCAAAGGCCACAGACCACGTGACCGTAAGCCTCGGGGTCGCCACCACCGCAATAAACCATGACGGAAACTACAAAGCACTCCTTTTAGAGGCGGACACCGCCATGTACGAAGCCAAAAAAGCGGGCCGTAACCAAGTCAAGATAGCCTGAGCGTTCCGTTTGTCATGCCGGGCTTAACCCGGTATCTATCTTTATTCCGTTCGTGCTGAGCCTGTCGAAGTATAACGGGGTATTTTTCACCCATTAAAAGGTGTCCTTGACACCCCGGAGCGATCCGTCTTCCCAAAACCTTGCGGCCCTGCCTTGAAGCTCTTTTAAACAATCCTCCGGGGAGCCTGTGAACCAGGGCTCGTCCTTATGCTGAACATTACTGTTCAGATCAAGCTCCAGTCCCATGACCTTTGCCTCAATGGTGATCCTCGGTGCTGTGTCAAAGCCCTTGGGGTGAAAGACCAGCCCTCTGTAGGTTGCGAGTTTTTGCAGGAATTGTTCCGGAGCAAGGCCGCCCACGACCTCATAGGGGATTTTCTTGGCTTTGCAGTACTCTTCTGTCTCTTCCAGGTTCTTTATCCAGGTACCGCCGCTCAGTACGGCCCACTCTTCTTTAACAACAACCCCTGCTTTACGTTCACGTTGCAGGGCCGCCAGCGTTCCAAGTGTGAAGTCCTTAAAAGTTGAGCCCTGCACCCTGAGCTTTCCATCACTCCACTCTTGCATTTGCGGGAAGAGGCGCAGATACTCCTTCATCTGTCCCTCGGACATGAAGTGGATGCCCTGAGATCTTGCAAACACCTCCATGGTAGAGCTGCCCGACTCTGTTTCGTGGCAGTTACACTCTTCTTTGGTATTAAGCTTGTGAAGGTGACTTGACCTGAAGCAGCAGTACTTGTAGTCGCACTCGATTATTGAGTATTTTATGCCGGAGTTTAAGAGGTTGGTGATGGCTTCTTTGGGGATACCCGTGTAGTTGACCAGCAGCCAGTGGAGATCTTTGCCCGCTTCGATCAGCTTGCGTGTGACCTTTTCCGAGCGAAGCTTAATATACTCGACCGGGCACTTCTCAAGGATCGCCTCCAAGGTCAGCTCTGCACCGCCAACCAGCTCTTCCGCGAAGAAGTCGCTTACCACGACCAGCTTGACGCCTTTTGGGATATGATCGACGGCTCTCATAACATCAGGGATTATAGCATAACGCTAAAGGGCTGTTTATTTATTTCCGTATCCCTCGCCTTTTCCCCATTGCATTTTAAAGTCTTTTTCGGGTATGCTTATCGGGAATACTTCGGTGGGCAATGGCCCACCCTACGAAACTTGAAAAAGTAAGGGCTACGACACCTGCCGTAACCCTTACCTAAACATATATATATCTCTCTCGCTAAAGAATCAATCTCTCAGCAAAACAGCTAGGTT
>DAOVXI010000071.1 GCA_030636245.1 Deltaproteobacteria bacterium | reverse complement strand
TGGGGTCGCGGGTTCGAATCCCGTCTCCCGCTCCATTTGATTTAAAAAAAATACAAGCTACTGGGAGGGTGAGTCCTTGGAGACTCCTAAGATAAAAAATACCGATAACCTACCGCCTTTTGCGGCTGGCGCCCGCGTTAGATACAACAAAAACCAAAAAATGACAAAGCAGAGAACAGAAACCAAAATGGAGCTCCTCGCGAACTGTCTTGAGAAGAGAGGGCTTAAGTCAACAAAGCAGCGTCACTACATCGCTGACACATTCTTTCGTTCCAACACCCACATAAGCCTCGAAGAACTTCATAAGAAAGTAAAACGCAAGAGCCCGAGGGCAGGCTACGCCACCGTATACAGAACAATGAAGCTACTTACCGAGTGCGGCCTTGCAATAGAGCGCCAGTTCGGGGACGGGCAGACAAGGTTTGAAAATGTTCCGGAGGACGGTCACCATGATCACCTTATTTGCCTTAAGTGTTCCGAGATAGTCGAGTTCCAGAACGAGACGATCGAGCAACTTCAGGACAAGACAGCCACAGAGTTGGGCTTCAATGTCGTGAGGCATAAGCTTGAGCTCTATGGTTACTGCAAGAACTGTAAGTAGTGTAACTCTTTGATTTAGCTGTAAAATTTTTTTACTTGACAATGAAATTGAAAGTCGATATCATTTAGCAATGAAATCTCACAAAGATAAGAGCACAGAGAAGGGGCAGAGGCCGATACTTGTCCTTGCCGGTAACCCCAATGTAGGGAAAAGCGTTCTCTTTGGACTCTTAACGGGCCGCTATGCCAATGTATCCAACTATCCCGGTACGACGGTCGAGGTCTCACGGGGCCCCGCAAAGATAAAGGGACATGAGTACAGTATCGTCGACAGCCCGGGCGTTAACAGCCTTACCCCGACCTCCGAAGATGAGAAGGTAACGCGAGACATACTCTTAAATGAGGATGTAAACTCGGTTATAAACGTTTTGGACGCAAAGAACCTGAGGCGCGGCCTGCTTGTTTCTATCCAGCTCTCCGAGATGGAGCTTAACTCGGTACTTGCGCTCAATATGTATGACGAAGCAGGGGAGAAGGGCAGTGTTATAGACACTGATCTCTTAAGCCGGCTCACCGGGTGTCATGTCACGCCTACCATCGCAACACAGAGGTGGGGCTTTGATAAGCTTAAGGATGCGGCAGCAACAGCGACCGCATCCACACTTAAAGTGACTTATCCTGAAAAGATCGAGGACGCGATTGAAAAGGTTATAACTTTTCTGCCGGATGTTCGCATAAGCAAGAGATCTCTTGCGTTGATGCTTCTCTCAGGTGATGAAACGCTTAACGGATGGGTAAAGGAGAACCTTAAAGAAGATGTCTCAAGGGTTATCTTTGGGATAACAAAGAAGTTATCCGATCATTACGGCGAGAGTGTAGCCTATATTATAAACAGGGAAAGACTTAGGCTTGTCGATGCTATTGTTAAGCAGACCGTAACCGTTGAGCCTAAAAAAAGAGGTCCGATAACCGAGCTCTTAGGCAGGTACTCTATGCATCCTGTTTGGGGGCTATTTGTCCTCGCCTTCGTGCTCTTTATTATGTATGAGTTTGTCGGTGTCTTTGGCGCAGGCTATAGCGTTGACTTTTTAGAGACCCATGTTTTTGAGAAGTTTATTAATCCCTGGGCAGAGCGCGTTTCATCGGCCTTACTTCCTGAAGGAATTCTTCGCGACTTATTTGTCGGCGAGTATGGCCTTGTAACCATGGCGCTTACCTATGCCGTAGCCATAGTGCTTCCTATCGTCGGATACTTCTTTATTTTCTTTAGCTTCCTTGAGGACTCCGGGTATCTGCCAAGGCTTGCCGTGATGGTTGACAGGGTATTTAAGAGGATGGGGCTTAACGGCAAGAGCGTGCTCCCAATGATCCTCGGCCTTGGCTGCGACACCATGGCAACGATGACGACCAGGATACTTGAGACAAAAAAAGAGAGGATAATCGTAACGCTTCTTTTGGCGCTCGGGATACCTTGTTCCGCTCAGCTCGGGGTTATACTCGGAATGCTGGGAGGCGTTGGCCTTCTTGCTACACTTATCTGGGTAGTCACCGTGCTTATCACCTTGTTCGTTGTTGCGGCCCTGTCTTCAAAGATCGTCCCCGGAGATACCTCTGATTTTATCCTTGAGATACCTCCGATAAGGATGCCCAAGATATCCAACATACTTCTTAAAACAATGGTCAGGGTCGAGTGGTACCTGAAGGAGGCCGTGCCTCTTTTTATTCTCGGCACCCTTGTGTTGTTCGTCCTTGACAGGATACATATGTTGAAGGTGATAGAGAGGGTCACGACACCTCTTTTCGTCGGCCTCCTGGACCTTCCGGCAAAGAGCGCCGAGGCTTTCCTTATAGGTTTCCTGAGACGTGATTACGGAGCGGCAGGGCTTTTCAATCTTCAGCGTGACGGGCTCATGGACGGGACTCAGGTTGTCGTAGCGCTTGTTACCATGACGCTCTTTGTTCCGTGTATCGCTAATTTTTTTATGATAATAAAGGAGAGGGGCGCGAAGGCCGCATTATACATGGCGCTCTTTATATTCCCCTTCGCCATCCTGGTGGGTACTGTTTTAAATTTTGTACTTAGAACACTTAACGTAGCACTTTAGAGGTGGGTAAATTTATATTCCCCTTTGCCATCCTGGTGGGTGCTGTTTTAAATTTAGTACTTAGAACACTTAATGTAAATCTTTAGACGGAGGATAACGGTATGGGTATAGATCAAAGAGCAATAGATGAGGTACTTGAGTTTGTCTGGGCAAAGCGTGAAGAGGGGGAGAACTCCATCGCAAAGCTTCTTTGCGTGGATGAGATCAAGCGTACGGGAGGCGACCGCCAGACGATCGATTATATGGCGGATCTGGGGCTTGTTGTAACGGATGGCGATAAGATAACGCTTACAGAGCTTGGCGAGAAGGGTGCCGAGGGTATAGTAAGGCGGCACAGGCTCGCCGAACGTTTGCTAACCGATGTGCTTGAGGTCGAGGATGATGAGATTCTTGAGACTCATGCCTGCAGCTTCGAGCATTCTCTCTCACCTGTTGTGACCGACTCTATCTGCACTCTACTTGGTCATCCTCCGACCTGTCCGCATGGCCTCGCTATACCCAAGGGCGAGTGCTGCATTAAGGCCGCCTCAGAGATAGCTCCGCTGGTAAGACCGCTCACGGAAGCTCCCGTCGGGCTGAATGTAAGGATAGTATATATCGTGCCGACCGTTACGAAACGAATAGACAAGCTTGGCAACATGGGGCTTGTGCCGGGAAGCATTGTAAAGCTCATCCAGAAAAAACCTGCTTTTGTTATTGAAATAGGTGAGACAACCCTTGCCCTTGATCCTGATATTGTAAAAGAGGTTTATGTAAGGTAAGATAAATTTAACCTTAGTATCTTTTTAAATCTTTTTCGTGGGGGGCGGCATGGTTCCAAACGGCTTGATAGTTCAGGACACCTCAAAACATCTTGTCTCAGAGGATTGCCCGTATAAAGGCATCGGAGCCTATCCCTCATGGCCTCTTGATAACCAGGACGTATACTCGACAGACGAACCCTCACGAGTGCTGACCGACACGGCCCATCGCCTCTGGTTCGATTATCAGTGGGAGGATGAGGAACGTGATATCGTTTCCTACCCGATTGCCGCCGCACCTGACATCGAGTTCACTATCGCTTATGTAAAACGCTGCAAAGAGCTTGGGATGGAGCCCCGTGTCTTAGTTGTTGAGAGTGACAGGGAGCTGCCCCAGATGGATTATCACGCCTTCAGGCTACTTACAGCGGACGCAACCTTTATCGGCTTTGATTACCTCTCAAGCCAAGATCTCTTCAGCGCCATCTATGATGATTTTTTCCGTCATGACCTGGCGGAGTTCGCTCTATTAAGGACCATGTTGAATGAATATGGCGTTTTCCCGAATGACAAGTTCTTTCAAAAATATATTACCCTTAGAGAAGAGGCACTGGAGAGAGGCAGTGAGGTCGAGACCGGGCTTGACCTCATTGAGATGGGCTTGAGTGTCATAACCCCGGAGACACTCACCACGACCCTTTCAAAGTTAAGCGGCCTTACCATAGCATGAAAGGAGTTCTAATGATCAAAAAAACACATATTTTGTTGTTCAGTTACCAATGACGCATTTTTCGTTTACCACTTGGAATATGAAAATTCCCGCTACACAAAACCGATAAAAATATGATAACCTACTGCCATGAAACATTCTCGTTTTGTTCACCTTCATCTGCACACACAGTATAGTCTCCTTGACGGTGCCATAAGACCAAAGGAGCTTTTCCAGCGTGCCCATGATCTTAAGATGCCGGCGGTTGCCATGACCGACCACGGCAACATCTTCGGTGCCATAGACTTCTATAAGCTCGGACGTAAGAGCGGCGTAAAGCCCATAATCGGAGCCGAGGTCTATGTCGCGCCCGGCGCACGGACCGACAAGAGCCCCATAACAAAAGGCGACCCCGAGGTGAGCAACTCCTTTCACCTTGTGCTCCTGGTTAAGAACACAAAGGGCTATATAAATCTATGTAAACTTCTTTCACGTGCCTACAAGGAAGGTTTTTACTATAAGCCTCGTGTCGACAAAGAGATACTCAAAGAGTATAACGAAGGGCTTATCGCCCTTAGCGCGTGCCTTCACGGTGAGATATCACGAAAGATACTCGCCGGAAACATGGACGGCGCAGTAGAGTGCGCAAAGGAGTACTCCGAGATATTCGACAACAACCGCTTCTATCTTGAGGTGCAGAAGAACGCGATACCCGAGCAGGATAAAGTCAATAAAGGCATGCTTGAGATAAGTAAAGCAACAGGGCTGCCGCTTGTCGCAACAAATGATTGTCACTACCTGAACCAGGAAGACCACCGTTTTCACGACATACTCGTTTGCGTACAAACCGGCAAGACGGTGAATGACCCCAACAGGATGAAGTTTTCCGGTGACAGCTTCTACTTTAAAACACCCGAAGAGATGATAGAGGACTTTAAGGAGTTCCCCGGCGCTACAGAGAACACCGTTCTCATAGCCGAGAGGTGCAACCTTGAGCTTACCTTCGGTGAGCATCACCTGCCTGAGTTTCCTTTGCCCGAGGAGGAGACGGTCGAGAGCCTTTTTGAGCGGGAGACAAAGGAAGGGCTTGAGAAAAGACTGGAGCTTATCTTAAAGGATGAAAAAGACGAGAGCATTAAGTACGCCTACTATGAACGGCTTGAGAAAGAGATAAAGGTCATAAAGAGGATGGGCTTTCCGGGCTACTTCCTGATCGTTGCCGACTTTATAAAATACGCTCGGGATAACGACATACCGGTTGGCCCGGGCAGGGGAAGTGCCGCCGGAAGTCTCGTGGCGTACGCGCTCAAGATAACCAACCTTGATCCCATAAAATATAATCTTTTATTCGAAAGGTTCCTTAACCCCGACAGGATAAGCCTTCCTGATATTGATATTGACTTCTGTTATGAGGGCAGGGACAGGGTCATTGAGTACGTATCGGAGAAGTACGGAAGGGATAACGTCTCGCAGATAATAACCTTCGGTCAGATGAAGGCAAAGGCCGTTATCCGTGATGTAGGACGGGTCCTTGAGATACCTTACGGAGAGGTCGATAAGATCGCAAAGCTTGTTCCCAACAGGCTTGATATTACAATTGAGAAAGCCTTGAAGGAAGAGAAGAGGTTCAAGGCGTTGATTGACGAGGATGAACGCTTTAAGGAACTTATTGAGGCGGCCATTGCCCTTGAGGGCTTGCCTCGTCATGCCTCGACCCATGCCGCAGGGCTTGTCATAGCCAATAAACCGCTGGATGAGTACCTGCCTCTTTTTGTCGGAGGTAAGGACAATGTCGTAACGACACAGTTTCCCATGTCTGATGTCGAGGAGATAGGGCTTGTTAAATTCGACTTTCTCGGTCTTAAGAATATAACCGTCATAGACCGTGCCGTAAAAGAGATAAAACGTGGCAGGGGTGTTGATATAGATATTGATACGCTCTCCGTTGTCGATAAAAAAACATATGAGCTGGTTGCCTCCGGAAACACTAACGGTATATTCCAGCTTGAGTCAAGCGGCATGAAGGAGCTGCTTAAGAAACTTAAGCCGGAGAGTTTCGAGGACATGATAGCCGCCGTTGCATTGTATCGTCCGGGGCCTCTGCAAAGCGGCATGGTCGATGACTATATCAAGGGCAAGCACGGGCTTAAGAAGATAAGCTTCGAGGTCCCCGAGCTTAAGGACATACTTGAGAACACATACGGCGTCATGGTCTATCAGGAACAGGTCATGAACATAGCTCGCGTGCTCGCGGGTTACACCCCGGGAGACGCCGACGTGCTTCGTAAAGCGATGGGTAAGAAAGTACCCGAGGTTATGATGGAGCAGAGAAGCAAGTTCCTCACTGGCGCAGAGAAGAAAAAGATACCAAAGAAAAAAGCCGAGAAGATATTCGACCTGATGGAGCACTTTGCCGGTTACGGTTTTAACAAGAGTCACAGCGCCGCATATGCTTTGATCGCGTATCAGACCGCATACCTCAAGACGCATTATCCCACAGAGTTCATGGCCGCGCTCCTTTCAAGCAACATGGGGGATGCGGACAAGATAATGAAGTACATAGGGGACTGCCGCTTGAGCGGGATAGAGGTGTTGCCCCCGGATATAAATACAAGTGCCATAAACTTTACCGTTCACGGAAGCGATATCCGTTTTGGCTTAGCCGCCGTCAAGAACGTAGGCACAGCAGCCATAGAGAATATTCTGAGCGCACGGGACAGTGGAGATCACTTTACTTCGCTGCAGGATTTTCTCGCGAGGATAGACTCAAGGAAGGTAAATAAGAAGGTAATAGAAAGCCTCATAAAGTGCGGTGCCCTTGATAGCCTTGGCGAGGACAGCAGGGCTTTTATGTTTGATAGCCTGAGTGGCGAGATGGAGCTTGCGCAGGGGGCCCAGCGTGACAGAGAGATAGGGCAGAGCTCTTTGTTCGATACATCTTCGCCTGCCATGGGTTCGTCGTTACCTGGCAACGGTAACGGCAATGGAGGCGCGGTTCCGGAGTGGGATGAGCGGGAACTTCTTTTATTTGAGAAGGAGACCCTTGGTTTTTATATCTCAAGCCACCCGCTTCTTTCCTATGAGCATGAGATAAAGACATTTTCCAATGTCACGACCGAGTCGCTAAAGGAGAGGCGCCAAGGTGATGAGGTGGCGCTGGCCTGTGTCGTGACGGAGAAAAGAGAGACAATGACGAAGAAGGGTGCACGCATGGCCTTTATGCGTGTTGAGGATACCTTTGGCGGGGTCGAGGTCGTTGTTTTCTCTGACCTGTACACTAAGCACATAGAGGAGCTTTCCTCTGAACTGCCGCTTTTGCTTACCGCAAAGGTGGAGAAGGACTCCCAGGGTGGCCGCGGGGAGGGAGATTTTGCCGAGGCCGAGGCGGTAAAGCTGATAGCACTGGATGTGATGTACCTGAGTGATGCTTCAAAGAATAAGATCAGAAAAACACATATAGAGGCGAATGAAAATGTGCTCGGCATTGAGGTGTTCAATGCCATCAAGGATATCATAACCGATAACCCGGGGCCTTCCCCTATTTTTCTTCATATCCTGTTTGATGACGGCAGGGAGGTTGTGCAAGGCTTCTCGGAAGAGCTTACGGTCGAGCCCTCGATAGAGGTAGTTGATAAGTTAAAGGACTTAATAAAGGGCGCTGAAATTAGGTTTACATGATTAGCTTTTTGTTGTAAGATAGGGTTTTCAATAAATAATTTAAGGATCAACCAATCATATGAGTAACCTCCATTCCAGAGATTTTGAAAAACCGATAGATGACATAGAGAAACAGATCTATGAGATGAGGCACTATAACTCCAAGGGTGCTGAGGTCAATCTCGCCGAGATAGAGAAGCTTGAGAGGAAAAAAGAGAAGCTCATAAATGAGATCTACTCAAACCTTACCCCCTGGCAGATAACCCTTGTGGCGCGTCATCCGCAAAGGCCATATACTCTTGATTATATTGAAGAGATCTTTGACGATTTCATTGAACTTCA
>DAOVXI010000119.1 GCA_030636245.1 Deltaproteobacteria bacterium | reverse complement strand
AGCGGTCTAACGCCAGACTTTAAGGTGCTTGATACGGCCGAGACGGTCGTCTTCTTAAAGGATAATATCTTCAAACTTCCGCTTAAGCGCTTTGCCCCTCTTGGGAATCCTTCAAAACACATAGCAAGTCTTGTGAGATTTTTTTCACGTCTTAAGGATGAGGACATTAGCGCGGATGATTACGTTGCTTTTGCCGAAGGTCTTAAAAAAGGAGACCCCTACTCGGTTGACTACATAGAGGAGCAGCGCGAGCTTGCCTTAACTTTCAAGATTTACGGGGAGCTTCTTCTAAGCTCAGGTTTTATCGACTTTGGTGACCAGATAACATTCGCTCTGAAAATTTTAAGAGAGAACCCTAATGTGCTTAAGGAGACAAGGGAGCGTTATAAATATATACTTGCCGATGAGTTTCAGGATACAAACTACGCGCAGTTCGAGCTCGTGAAGTTGATCGCGGGAGAGAAACAGAATATAACCGTTGTGGCTGATGATGACCAGTCCATATATAAGTTTCGTGGTGCGGCGATAAGTAATGTTCTAGGCTTCAAGGATACGTACTTAGATAGTGAAGAGATAACACTTAAGGAGAATTACCGCTCTCTCCAACCCATCCTTGATAATGCATATAGGCTTATTCAGCATAACAACCCCGATAGGCTGGAGGTTAAGAGCGGGATTGACAAAAAACTTGTGTCACTCAGAAAGGATATGATCAAAGGGGCGCGTGTCAAGCATATCCATTTTGACACCCTGACAAGTGAGGCTGATGCCGTTGCCGAGATGATAAAGAAGGAAGTGAGTGAAGGTGGGCGGAGTTACTCTGATATAGCTATACTTATAAGAGGTAACCGTGACGCAGCAGTGTATCTTAACGCTCTTTCAAACCTTGCGATACCGCACAGCTTCTCGGGTAACCGTGGCTTGTATCAAAGGGATGAGGTCCGAGTTATGTTGAGTTTCCTCCGGGCCGTAACTGATACATCCGATAGCTTTAGCCTCTTTCATTTGGCGACAAGCGATGTATATTCGATCAATGCTGACACGCTTATTCCATGCAACACAACCGCTAAAAGGAATAAGCGTTCTCTTTATAGCGTTATGAAAGCGATCGCAACCGGCGAGGGTGAACTGAGCGATGCCGAGAGCCTTGTTGAGCTGGGTGAGGATTCAAGAGAGAAGATAAGAGCTTTTTATGAGGACATAAAGAAGTTCAGTGACCTCTCCTTAAAAAAAGGTGCCGGTGAGGTCCTATATACTTTTCTGAAGGAAACGGGTTATCTTGTACGGCTCACCGAGGAAGAAAGCCGGAGCGCAGAGCTTAAGGTAGGCAACATCGCACGCTTTTTTGAGATAGTTAGCAATATTGAGGTTACGCTCCGTGTTAAAACACTGGACGCTCTCAGTGAGCATATAGATACGATGATAGAGGCGGGCGATGACCCTTCCGTGGCCGAGCCTGATGATGAAGAGGATAGCGTAAGTGTTATTACGGTGCATAAGAGCAAGGGGCTTGAGTTTCCTGTGGTCTATATGGTCGGTCTGGTTGCCGGCAAGTTCCCTACGACGAAGAAAGCGCAAGGTCTTACGATACCGGATGAACTTATTAAAGATACTCTTCCAAGCGGAGACTTTCACATGGAGGAAGAACGACGTCTGTTCTATGTCGGCATGACCCGTGCCATGGACTTGCTTATCATGACGAGCGCTGCAGATTATGGGATGGTGAGGACGAGAAAGGTAAGCCCGTTCGTGCTTGAAGCACTTGATATGCAGAAGGCTGAGGCGAAAAGTACTTCGAGCGCGAAGGAGAAGATAGAGAGGTTTGCCCCCGGTAAGGATGATGAGCTTCTTGATAAACCATCCGAGCCCATACCGGATAGCGTTACGCTTAACCTGAGTTTTAATCAGATCGAGGATTATCTTAACTGTCCCCTTAAGTATCGTTATGTAAATGTTGTGAAGTTACCTCTATTGCCCCATCACTCAATCATGTATGGCAGTGCCGTGCACGAAGCCATAGAAGCATATCTGAAGGCAAAGCTTGATGGGCGTAAGATCACAGAAGATGAGGTTCTTGGGGTTTTTCATGGCCGTTGGGGTAGCGAGGGTTTTATATCCGTTGAGCATGAAAAGGGACGTCGTGCCAAAGGCGAAGAAACGCTTAAGCAGTTCATGAAGGATGACGCCGATAGTTTGGATGGCGGCATTAAACCTCTCGCAGTTGAAAAGGAGTTTACCATACCGTTCGATGGCTTTAATATTCGAGGCAGATGGGACCTTCTGAACAAAACAGAGGCAGGTGTGGAGGTTGTTGATTTTAAGACCGCTGATGTACAAGACGAGGAAAAGGCGCACAAGAGAGCCAAGGATTCTTTGCAGTTGAAACTCTACTGGATATCATATGAGAAGAGTTTTGGGAAAGCCCCGAGTGAGTGCATGTTATATTTTGTAGATACAGGGCTTAAGGGAGTGGCTATATATAAGGATAAAGATATTGAAAAAGTTTATGTGAAGCTCGACAAAGTTGTAGATGGAATCAGGAAAAGAGATTACACGGCTACCCCCGGCTTTAACACCTGCGGCTTTTGCGCCTACACGACCATCTGCAAATACAGATACTAAAGACTTACTTTTATAACGGTCTTTACATTCCCACGAACATTGAAGTCTCCCGTCACATCCAGCTTTCTCGGATGCAGTACTCTTTTCAGTTCGTCAAATATTACATTCGTAGACTCTTCATGCGATATCGCTTTATCACGAAATGAATTCAGGTAAAGCTTTAGAGACTTAAGCTCTACTATCTTCTTGTCCGGTATATACTCTATTCGTATCGTAGCAAAATCTGGATAGCCGGAACGCGGACAAAGGCAGGTGAACTCCGGATAGCTCATCTCTATGGTATAATCCCTATCCGGGGTGGGGTTGTCCCACGGCTCCAGTTTCGCCTCCGCTATGTTTTTCTCTCCGTACTTCATGCATAGATTTTATCAGCTTTTTCAATCAGTTGCAAACTAATTGATTTGACCACCGGTGTTCTTACACAACTATTTCCACAAAAAAACATTTTTAAGACTTGACATAGTTTCGAAATTGCGCAATAATTAAACCATGAAAGAGCTATACAAAATACAGGCAGAGATATGCAAGACTCTTGCTAATCCGAAAAGGTTAGAGATTATCAATGCCCTGAAGGACGGTGAGAAGTGTGTGAGTGAGCTGGTTGAGATGCTTAAGATACCTAAGGCTAATCTTTCTCAACACCTCTCCCTTTTGAAATCAAATGGCATAGTCGCATCAAGACGCGAGGGGGTCAATATCTATTACCACATAAGCAGCCCAAAGATAATTAAAGCGTGTGCCCTGATGAAAGAGGTATTGAAGGAAACGTTGGACGAGAGAACGCGTGTATTGAAGGAAGTATTGAAAACGAGTTAATAGAAAGGAGATTGATATGAGTGAAGAGATCGTAACTATAGTTTTGCAGGAAGCGCCATACGGAAAGGAAAACAACTGGAACGCGCTGCGGCTCGCCGAAGCGCTCATTGTAGAGAGAGTGAAGGTGAGGATCTTTCTTTACGGCGACAGTGTTTTAACCGCAAAGAAAGACCAGGCAACCCCTACCGGATTCTATAATCTTGGTGAGATGGTTAAAGTATTGATAAAAAAAGGTGCTGAGATAAGAAGCTGCTTGACCTGCACCAAGGCTCGTGGACTTACACAAGACGATTTTGTTGAAGGGGCAGTGGTCGGTAAAACCCTTGACCTCGCCCGCTGGATAAAGGACAGCACCAAGGTGCTGTCCTTATAAAAATAGGAGGAAGATAAAATGGATATCGAAAGACTTATAAGACTGATAGCAGGATTTTTTGTGATACTGAGCGTGGTGTTGTCGCATTATCACCATGAGTACTGGCTTTTCTTTACGCTCTTTGTCGGGTTGAATCTCGTTCAGTCGGCCTTTACTAAGTGGTGCCCGATGATGACATTTCTTAAATGGGCCGGAGCAAAGTGCTGTCACGTAACCGAAAATAAATGTTGTTAGTTCATAGATAGTTCATAGCCGTAAAGCAAGTTAATTGCTTTACGGCATTAATCATTGGAGAAGAGAATTGAAGAGATTACTTTTAAAACCCATAGAAATAGCCATAACGCATCCAAGGAAGCTGATCATTTTTTATCTCTTGCTTTCTGTTATTCTTGGCAGTCAGCTACTTAATGTAAAGATTGATACAGATCCCGAGAATATGCTGAGTGCCGAAGAGCCTGTAAGGATCGCGCACGGAGAGATGAAACGAGAGTTCGCTCTGCATGATGTTATTGTCGTGGGAGTGGTTGATAAGTCAAACCCTGAGGGTGTTTTTACAGTTGGCACCCTTGATAGGATCTCAAAGGTGACGGAAGAGATCCTGAAGATAGAGGGGGTCATGGCGCGTGATGTTATGAGTCCCACAACGACAGATGACATACGCTCGGATGGCGGGTTGATAACAATTGAACCTCTGCTTGACCCGAACCCTGCCGGAAGACCCACGCCGGAAGTAACACGCGCGGCGGCCCTGAGCAACCCGATACTACGGGATATGCTTGTTAGTGAGGATGGCAAGGCCATAGCCATCTATGTTCCTATCCTTGATAAAAGCGAGAGCTATAGAATATCAAATGAGATTAAGGCTATAACAAGCAGCATAAAAAAGACCGAGACTTATTATCTGGCAGGTCTTCCAGTTGCTGAGGACACATTCGGTAAAGAAATGTTCAAGCAGATGGGTATGAGCGCACCGCTTGCCGGTCTTATTATTTTCTTATTGATGCTTTACTTTTTCCGTAACCTTCGTCTTGTCGGTGCAGGAATGGCTGTTGCGATGATGACGGTTATTTGGACAATGGGTCTCCTTTCCGGCTTCGGATTTACACTTCACATTATGAGCTCAATGATACCTATATTCCTGATGCCCATTGCTGTGCTGGATTCAGTGCATATTCTTAGTGAGTTCCATGACCGATATGAAGAGGGCAAGGATAGAAAAGAAGTTTTGCGTGGTGTTATGGATTCGCTTTCAGCACCAATGCTCTTTACATCCATTACAAGTGTTGTTGGCTTCGCCTCACTTCTTCTGACGCCAATTCCTCCGGTTAAGGTCTTTGGAGCTTTTGTTGGCTTCGGTATTTTCAGTGCATGGATCATAACGATAACATTAATACCTGCGATAATCGTTATCATGAAAGAAAGTTCATTCAAGGGCTTTGGCGGAGCTGGGAGGGGCGGTGTTCTTTTAAGATTTGGACGTTGGGGCGCAGGCTTTTCCGTAACAAGAAGAGTTGCTGTCATAGTCGTATCGCTCGCCGTATTCGT
>DAOVXI010000019.1 GCA_030636245.1 Deltaproteobacteria bacterium | reverse complement strand
GAAGTGCTCTACCACTGAGCTACATGGGCATCTTTACATCTCTCCCACTGAAGCCCATTCGGCCCCGGCCCCGTGGGTAAAAAATGGAGCGGGTGATGGGGATCGAACCCACGTGACCAGCTTGGAAGGCTGGAGTTCTACCACTGAACTACACCCGCAATTTGTTGCTCCAAGCCCTTATTAATTAATTCCGGCAACCTTCACCGGAGAAAACTTTCTATGGTGGAGAGGGAAGGATTCGAACCTTCGTAGGCGGAGCCAGCAGATTTACAGTCTGCCCCCTTTGGCCACTCGGGTACCTCTCCTAAATAAGCCTTTAAAATGCACAAGACTTTAGCCTTCCCTTCAAAAAAAATGCAAAAATCCCCGAAGAGTCAGATGTGACCGGCTATAAATTTAACCTACAGCCTCATCCGGCCTTGCACGGTAATTCACTGGAGCTGGCGATGGGAATCGAACCCGCAACCTGCTGATTACAAATCAGCTGCTCTACCATTGAGCTACGCCAGCAAAAATATGGTGCTTCTATGCTCCTGAAATCGGAGAAACTAGAATCTTTAATTTATAAGATAAAAACCATACACTTGTCAAGGTTTTTTTTAAATATTTTACATTATTACAAAATAATTTTTCCTGGAAATCGGGGCGGGAAGAGGATGAGATCGGGGAACCAAGAGCCGACAAAGAAAATACAACTCCTTTGAAGCCCTAAATTTGCCCGTTATTTAGCCGTAGAGCCTCAAAAACCTTAATAATAACAGCACCCTCGCCCAAAATCACTTGACTTTGAAGTATGTATACTGTATACCTTATGTATGGAAAAAATTAGAGTTTTAGACCATGCCATAGAGAAACCGCTGACACTTCGAGAAAAAATAGTGGACTTTATTAAAGACTCTATCACGAGCGGTCGCCTGAAGCCCGGCGAGCGCGTCCCGGAGCAGGAAATAGCCGAGAGCTTCGGCATAAGCCGCACCCCTATCAGAGAAGCCTTCCGCCAGCTTGAGAGCGAAGGATTTATCAGCTTTATAGCCCGTAAAGGCGCTGTTGTGAGCCATATTACGGCAAAGGACGTGAGCGAATTCTACGCCATAAAAAGCCTCCTTGACGGCTACGCTGCCCGCCTTGCCTGCGCTAAGTTTACCGATAAAGAGATAGCGAAGCTCAAGAGCCTGAACCAGCAGATGGAAAAATGCGCGGAGAAGAATGACGTGAAAGGTTTCTTTAGACTTGACAACCAGTTTCATGATATATTCTTAAAGGCGAGCGGGAACGAAAAGCTCTATGCTCTCTCGCACCAGATAGTCCAGCAGTTCGAGAGATACAGGATAACAGCCCTGAGCGTACCGGGCAGACTCGCGATAAGCGTAACTCAGCACAAAGATATAATTAAGGCGTTTTCGGATAAGAACGTAACACAGGTCGAGGCGCTTGTAAGAGACAACGCAGAGCACAGTGCCGAGATACTTGTAAAAGAGCTCTCAAAGGAGAGGAATCAAAATAATGGCATTAATTAACACACATGAAGCCGCGGCAAGACTTGCGAGAACGATAGTCTCGGACATCGTTCTGTACAATAAAGACAAGATAAAAGCAGGCATCGAGAACGACAACCTCTTTGATGTACTTGAAGAGCCGCTGCACGAAGGCGAAAAGCTCTACAAGACCAGGGTCGAGCCGGACCTTATGGGTACAACGAATTATTATAATAAGGCCATCGTGGATATCCTTGTAAAAAGAAGCGGCAACATAGAGTCAGAGATCTGGTAGAGAGAGCCTGCCCCGACCATGGGCATACGCCCTTATGTCAAACCCCCTCAAAATAATAATTGAAGAAGACGCTAAAGCCGAAAGGCTTGATGCCTATCTGGGCAAGGCCGCAAAGCGTGCCAAAGCAAAGACCCCTCTCGCTCGTCAAACAAGATCAAAGTTCAAATCACTTATAAAGAACGGAGATGTCCTCGTAAACAATAAGAGCGTCTCTCCGAGCTATCATGTTAAGGACCATGACACTATCGAGATAAACTTCCCTGATGAAGTACAGGCAGAGCTCCAGGCAGAAAACATCCCTCTCGACATACTCTTTGAAGATAACGATGTAATAGTTATTATGAAGCAGCAGGGACTTTCGGTTCACCCCGGAGCCGGACGACCTGACGGCACGCTCGTGAACGCTCTGCTTAATCACACAAAAGATCTCTCGGACGTTGGGGGGCCGCTACGCCTCGGCATTGTTCACCGTCTTGATAAAGACACCTCAGGGGTGCTCGTCATAGCAAAAAACAACCAGGCCCACCTTAAGCTGGCCGAGCAGTTCAAGGAACACACAACAAAAAGATTATATAACGCCCTTGTATGGGGAGGCGTATCCGCTGATGAAGGCAAGGTGGAGCTTGCCATCGGGCGGGACAGCCATGACAGAAAGAAGATATCCACCAACTCAAGAAGCAAACGTACGGCCGTCAGCAACTTCAAGGTACTGGCACGATACGGAGTAATGACGCTTGTTGAGGTGGCGCCTGAGACTGGACGCACTCACCAGATAAGGGTCCACATGGCAAGCCTGAAGCACCCTATCGTCGGCGATCCGCTTTACTGCAAGAGGAAGTTCCCCGACACAATGGATATGGGGCTTCGCAGCGTCCTAAAAAAACTGAACGGTCAGTTCCTTCACGCAAGGTACCTGGCATTCACGCATCCGACAACGAACAAGGTAGTGGAGTTTAGCGCGCCCATGCCAAAAGAGATGGAAGATATAATTGAAGAACTCGAGAGACTTTCTTAAAGAGCGCCCACTTCCACACCTTGCAAGCCCCCTCCTCTCGGGCATAGGGGTCGTGCACGGCTTTATGACACGTAAGGGAGGTGTAAGCCCCTCGCCCTTCGACTCACTTAACCTCGGCACGAATACAGAAGATAAAGAAGAGAATGTAATAAAGAACAAGGAGCTGTATGAGAGATCTTTTTCATTTAAGAGCGGCACACTCAAGACATTAACACAGGTACATGGCAATAAGGTGGCAGTCGCGGGAGATGACACAGACACCGAGGCAGACGCGATAATAACCGACCAACATGACCTTCCAATTGGTGTTCTTACAGCCGACTGCGTGCCGATACTTTTATGTAATGAAGACAAAAAAGCCGTCGGTGCGGTACACGCCGGGTGGCGGGGCATGGTCGGCGGCATCATAGAGAATACAATTGAAGCACTGAAGGAGAGGTACGGCGCAAAAGCTGATGAACTAACGGCGCTTATCGGCCCCGCGATCGGCCCTTGCTGCTACGAAGTCTCAGAGGATGTGGCAGAGCAGTTCAGAGAAAAATTACATAATGTAATACGGGTGCAGGATGATAATATATTTTTAGACCTGCCCTCAGGAGCCTTCAGTATACTTTCCAAGGCCGGGGTAAGAGCCGAGAAGATCTGGAGCAGCGGTCACTGCACCTCATGCGAAACTGATCTTTTTTTCTCATACAGGAAAGAGAACGGAAAAACGGGCCGGCAACTAAGTTTTATTATGATAAAGGAATAGATTATGGTCATCGGAGTTACAGGCGGAGCGGGAGCGGGTAAGACCCTTGTGGCAACAGAGCTTGAAAGGCTCGGAGCAAAGGTCATAGACGCGGATGTTATTGCCAGAGAGGTTGTCGAGCCGGGCGGCGAAGCGCTCATTGAGATAGAAAAGACATTCGGCGGTGAAGTGATAGACAGTGACGGCACGCTTAAAAGAAAAGCCCTCGCCGAACTCGTCTTTAGCGACGCAGAGAAGCTCAAGGAACTTAACTCGATCACGCACCCGCGCATCAGGGCCGAGATTGACAGAAGGATAAAGGGGTTCCAGGCATCCAGCCCGGACGCGCTCATAGTGGTTAACGCCGCGCTTCTCATGGAGGTAGGCCACGAAACGGATATGGACAAGGTCGTTCTCGTAACAGCACCCACGGATATGAGGGTTGAACGCATGGTAAGGCGTGACAAAATAACACCAAAAGAAGCCCTAGATCGCATGCGCTCACAGATGAGCGAGGATGAGAAAAAGAAAAAAGCCAACTTTATTATTGATAACGTAGGGTCGAAGGAGGAGCTTCAAAGGAAAACAGCGGAGCTTTTTAAGGTCCTTAAAGAGATGAAATAAAAAAAAGCCCGCTCTCTAAAAGAGAGCGGGCTTAGATAATATAAAACAGCGTTAGGCTTTTGCCACGGCTTTTTTCTTTTTCATGACCTTTGAGATACCGGCCTTGATACTCTCTTTTCTGACACGGTTCCTGAACTCGTCCGCGCTCACACGGAACTTAAAGGACTTCTTGCCGTTTATGAATATCATCGGCACATCCTGCTTATAGCGCCTGAACAGATCCTCGCTGGAAGCTATGTCCACTGATTTAAGTGTAAAGGGTACATCCTTCCCAACCCTTCCGACTATTTCCTCGGCTTCCTTGCACTTATCACAGTTCTTTCTTACATAAAGCTCGATGTTCGGTCCACTCATAGCTGCGACCCCCTTTATAATTGCTAACCAATTGCCGGAATAAATTTGTTGAAGAATCTAGTTATCATAGCAAATGAATTAAAGAATATCAATACCCCGGTTGTAATGAGTAAAGCCCCGGTCACGATGGAGACCAGACGCATATGCTTTTTAAGCCTCTTAAAGTGCTTCACAAAGGTATTTATTCCCAGTGAGGTGAGCATAAACGGTATGGCCAAACCGAGCGAATATGCGACAAATAGCGTGACCCCGGCCCACTTATCATCACTTGTAGCGGCAACAGCGAAGATCGCGGAAAGTATCGGGCCGATGCACGGGGTCCATCCGGCGGCAAAACCAACACCAACCAGAAATGAACCGATAAAACCGGCAGGCTTATCCCTGAAGAAGTGGAGTCGTTTTTCTTTCTGCAGCGCGGCAATGTTTATAATCCCGGTTATGTGAATTCCGAGAAGTACTATGGCCACCCCTCCGATCTTTCTTATGATATCGTGATGCTCCAGAAAAACATTTCCGAATAATTGGGCCGAAGCGCCAAGCACGCCAACAAAAACCGTGCTGAAACCCAGGACGAACATAAGGGAGTTAAAGAGAATAACGTTCCTCAGCTTAACGGATTCCTTCTCGTCGGAGAGCTCTTCAAAGGATATACCCGTGACAAAGGAAATATACGAGGGCACGAGAGGAAGCACGCATGGCGAGACAAATGAAAGCAAGCCTCCCAGAAATGCTATTGGTATTGATATGTTAGTTGAATCAAATTCCATAAACTACCTCTCCAGCAGCTCCTCAAAAAGTTTAATGCTCACGGGACTGTCCCATTGACGACCACCAAGGGCCTGGCCCACGACCTGACCGTCCTGATCTATTATAAATGTAAGAGGCAGCATGAAGGCCTTATACGCGATAGCCGTCTCACCCACCGGGTCAAAGAGCACGTCAAACTCAAAGCCCTTATTACTCAAGTACCTTGAGACCACGTCCTTTTTCTCCGAGTCATTCACGGCAAGCATCACAAATCCCTTGTCCTTAAGGTTCTTATAGAGGTTATTCATGGCAGGCATCTCTGCTTTACACGGCCCGCACCATGAGGCCCAGAAGTTAAGGAATACGACCTTCCCCTTATACTGATCGAGGGATACATTCGTGCCGTTCATGTGCTTGAGGGTAAATGGAGGCGGGGTGGCCGGACCGACCATGTCAACGCCAAGGTCTTTCCAGTATTTTTTCGTAAGCTTCTTTTTATCTGCCTTGGCTTGCGGTTTTTCTTCTTTTGCTTTACTCTTCTTTTCTTCCCTGGCCTCAGCCTTTTCCTCTGCTGCCTCGGCCTTGGCTACCTTCTTTTCTTCCTTAGCCCCGGCCTTCTCTTCTTCTGCCTCGGCCTTGGCCTCTGCCTTTTCCTCTTTGGCCTCGGCCTTTTCCTCGAACTTCTCTCTTTTCACCTCTTTAGAGCCGGCCTCGAACTCCTCCTCAATACCGACACCAACGCTAACACCACCGCTGCCTCCGGCGACCCTGACGCCCAGCCTGCATGATGACATTACTGATGAGATGAACAGAAGTACCAGGACGAATATCAGAGATCTGATAACACTATTTCTTTGCATAATCCTCTGGGTTTTCCTTGGGACCGTTCTTCAGGAGATCTATTATCGTAGTAAGGTTTCTCGTATCAGACCAGTCCCTCGAACCCCAGATCTTCTCGGCGATAACTCCATTCTGGTCTATTATAAAGGTCTCGGGAACACCTGTTGTCTTATAAAGCTCTTTATACTTTCCTGTCTTGTCCTGAAGCATGACGAATGAAAGGTTATAGGTCTCAAGGAATTCATTGATGTCCTCAACCTTTTCATCAAGGCTTATAGCGACTATCTCAAAGGGCATGCCTTGTAGAGACTGATACAGGTACTCCATTGACGGCATCTCGTCCTTACATGTCTCACACCATGTTGCCCAGAAGTTAAGGAAGATGACATTACCGCTATACTCGGCAAGGGTGTGAGGCTTGCCTTCGAGGTCCGGCAAGGTAAACTCAACAGCCTTTGTTCCGGGAACAACGGATCTGTATGTATGTTTTTGACCAAAGACAACAAAAAGCGCAACGGCCACGACTATAACGCCAACGATAATAAATGTTATCGGGCTGGATGACTCTTTCTCATTCGTATCTTTATTAATCTCATCACTCATAAATACACTCCATGAATTATTTTACGCGTAAGCGTGCAAGCCCGGAAGTATAAAGCTCACGCCCCAGTACAGGAATATGATCGCCAGGAATCCAAGTATCGAAAGCCACGCGCTCTTTGTTCCGCGCCATCCTCGCGTTACCCTTGCGTGCAGGTAGGCGGCGTAGATAAGCCACGTTATGAGCGACCAGGTCTCTTTCGGGTCCCAGGACCACCACGTGCCCCACGCCTCGTTGGCCCATACGGCACCGGATACGATACCGATACCAAGGAAGGGAAAGCCCCAGGCGATCGCTTGATAGCATATCTCATCGAGTATCTTCGCCTCAGGGAACCTGTCGATCAGGACATTCGATCTGCCTCTCTCTTCAAAACGCACCTTTATCAGATACATTATGCTAAGACCAAACGCTATGGCAAAGGCCGCATAACCGATAAAGGTGGTGAAAACATGAAAATCAAGCCAACCAAGGGCATACTTCTCGAGCCCAAGCGGCGTAAGCGCTGATACCATAAAGTCCCACTTGTTCTGAAGTGCGGGGTTGAGCTGCTCAATGCTCTTGAAACGAAAAGGAAGAAGCCATGCGGAAAGTATCGAGATGAACGCTATACTCATAACAAAAGCGCCCATGACCCTGAGCTTATACTTGTACTCCATTATGAGGTAAGCAAGCGTCAAAGCCCAGATAAAGAGCACCATGCTCTCATAAAGGTTTGAGAAGGGAGCGTGCCCGCTCTCGGCTGCCCTGAAAACAAGTATCATTGATGTTGAAAAAAGAGAAACACAGGCAAGAGCCGTCGAAGCCTGACCGATCCACTTCTTCTTAAATACCCAGTGTGCTATATAGAACAACGCCGTGGCGAGATGAAACCCAAACGCCATGGTAAAGAACATTAAAGAGAGTACTACTTTTGGCTGATCCATCTTATATCCTCCGTTAGAGCTAAGCTATATTCTTTATGCTTGAAAGCAACTCGGCAAATTCTTTATCGAACTTCATCTGGTTCTTATTTATCATGCCGCATACCTTCACCTTTACTCCGCTGTTGAAAGGAGCAACCTCTATCCACATCCTTCTGTGATAAACAAAGAAGGACAGGTAACAACCAAGCCCCATTATAAGGCAACCTATCCAGACAATATTCGTGCCGGGATCCTTATTAATGGAGATGCCTGAATAATTAATATTCCTTATGCCTGTAAGGTACACCTCGTAACCTTCTTCACCGGGGATCGTCGCCATGATGCCGTGATGGTGAAGCAGCGTCCACGGGGTCGAGACGACCTCGCCGTTTCGGTAGACCTCAAGCATTGTCGCGGGGTTCTCTACATCTCCCGACTTCGAGTAGACGGTACGGCTCTCCATGTCAAAGGCAAAATCCGAGACGTAACCGACAAGCTTAATACCGAAAGGCGTTCCCGCGAACTCATTCTTATCGAGCCAATCCACAAGGACAGGGTCACCCACAGGTACCTTGTTCTTGACCAGCGTTACCTCGGCCTCGGCTATTCTGTTCCAGGATATACCCCAGCTGGATTGATAGAACCTTATGCCTTTATACACCATGGGCTCATTGACCCATATATGCTTTTTATATACCTCTTCGCCCTTATCCAAGACAACAAGCTCCGAGTTGTACTGCTTTATCTGACCCGATTCGTAGCGGTCGATCCAGAAGTTATCAAGCCTCAGACCTATCTCGGTATTAGGTATCTCTACCTCACCGTCAACAAGTATGGCTATATAATCCTTATAGCCCAGGAAGCTGCCAAGTATGGCGCCAAGGATTATGACAAGCAGGCTTAAGTGAACAAAGTCAGAGCCGAACCTGCCTATGATACCCCGTTCGGCGTAGAAACCGTTCTTGCCGCCCTCCTCGCTCTCACGTACCTTGAATCTTTTTTTCTTCAGAATAGCTCTAACGCCGAGTGCTGCGGAGTCTGCGTTCTTATCTATCTGAATCTCCTCGCTGCGTGTAAGGCGCTCGAAAACAGAGGGATCAAAGTCCTTCTTGGCCCGCAGCAGCGACTTCCACTTGGAGGGGAAGCGGTCTATGGTGCATGCAATGATATTGGTTATAAGTAGGACGAGCATGAAGGTGAACCACGTGGCGTGGTACATGTCGTTTAGCCCATAAGTCATGATGAACTCGGCCCACTCCTCGCCGTAGCTCATGACATAGGTTTCCAAAGGACGGTTCTGCTCAACGACCGTGCCGACTATTGAAAGCAGTGCGACAGAAAGAAGGATGAATACAGTGAATTTGACGGAGCTTGCTACGCGCCAAAGCCAGAAGTTCTTCATGCTCTTCTTTTTAGAAGGATTGCTTGAGTTACCTTTATCAGCCATTAATTACTCTGATCACTTCCGTACTGCTCAAGGAAGTTTCTGGCAGCTCCCGCGATCTGGCTCTCAGGATCGATATCAACAGCCTTTTGCCATGCTTTTTTGGCAGCCTCTATGTTTTTAGCCCTTTGATCTACCAACTCCTGGGTCTCGGCGCTCCTGATGATAGTGGCCAGGATAAAGCCCTTTGTGAGGTACCCTCTCTGATACTTGGAGTCGACCTTGATGGCTTTGTTTATCTGCGTGAGTCCCTCATCCGATCTCTGAATATAATGGAGAGATAACGCAAGGTTGTTTAAGAGGTTAACATCTGTTCTGTTTATCTTAGCCGCCTTGCTGTAGTACTCTGCGGCATCCTTGAAGCGCATCATGTTGAAGTGAACGTCCCCAATCGTGTTAAGCACTTCCCAGTCATCGGGCTTCGCCTCAAGCTCTTCGGTTAACATTGTAAGTTTTTCCGCTGCCTGCTGTTGCCTTGCGGCCTGGTGTTGGGCTTCGGTCCCGCTCTGAACCTTAGTGTTCGCCTTGCTCATCTTCTTTTGAGCAGCTGTGCCGCTATCTCCGTCACACGCATAAAGCGAAAGAACGGAAAACAAAACCATTAAAATAAATACCTTACCCATAACATATCTCATCAGACTACTGACCTCCCACGCTGAATTTTTTATCTATGGTCTTTCTTATCTCAACGACATCCTTGCCGCCGTCATTCATCTCTTTGGCCAGAAGGGCCGCTTCCATACACGTCTTACAGTACCTTGCGCTCATATCCACAAAACAACTTAGAAGACTCCTGTTATCCACGCTCTCAGTGCAGTTGCAGTAGCACTGGAGGCTGTCTATTACCTCCGGTAGGTTCCTTGCCGCCTCGTATGCCTTCTGAGCCTCGCCTGTAAAGTATACAGGGTTGAGTGTTTGCCTTGTTTCACCGCCCTTTAGGGTTTCAGGGTCGACCTTACTGCATGAGGCAAGCCCCGTTACGGCAAGTAGAACTACTAATGAAAATAGGGCGACATTTCCTTTGCTCATCGTTTTATAACCCGTATACCCCGCGATCATAGTAACAAGCGGAGATTAAAAACAAATTAAAGAGATATTACTTTCGATATAATTAATCGCCTATAGCCTTACCGGGAAGAGAGCTGTAGTAGGCCTCTCTGGTAACACTTTCCTCTTCGTCAAAAAGAATGCACTTCGTAGGACACCTCTTTATTGATGAGTCATCCTGCTCGCAGGCTTCATAATCGATCACAGCGAGGTTGTCCTGCATCTTTATGCCGTCCTCGCTTACGCAGTCCTTAACACAAAGGGTACACGCTATGCAGGCGACAGAGCAGCCTTTCTTGGCCTCAGCGCCCTTGTCCCTGTTCTTACAATAAACGAAGAGCTTGTGCTCCTCGGGGTGCATCTCTATAATATCTCTGGGGCATGCCTTTGCGCAGGCTCCGCAGCCGACACACTTGTCGTAAAAAATAACCGGCAAGCCGTTGGGGCTCATATCCATCGCGTCGAACTCACACTCATCGACACAATCGGCGTAGCCCAAACATGAATAGGCACAAAGCTTCTCGCCTCCGGTAAGGTCAGCGGCGGCACAGCTCATGTCGCCCTTGTACTTTGCCCCCACCTTGGCCTCTGCGTGCCCGCCCCTGCAGAGAACGACCGCAAGCACCCTGCTGGTCTCTACACTCTCAACTCCAAGGGCCTCCGCCACGGCGTCCGCTATCTCCTGGCCTCCGGCCGTACAGGCAGTGATATCAGCCTTGCCCCCTGCCAAAAGCTCAGCGAGCGCGGCGCAACCGGCAACACCGCAGGCTCCGCAGTTGGTCATCGGGAGCGCCTCGAGTATCTTCTTGATCCTCGGGTCTTCCTTGACCTTGAGTTTTTTGTTAGCGATAGCTAAGGTAGCCGCAAAAGCGATACCCAGGCCACCCATAGCCAGAACCGATATAAAAAAAGCAGAACTCATTAGCTTACGTCTTTCTTAAAGTGATAAATTTGATAGTACCATATTCAAGCTGTAAATTCGAGCCAAATCAAACGGACAAAAGTCCCGCAAAACCCATGAAAGCAAGCGCCAGCATACCCGCAACGAGCAGCGTCATGGGCGCTCCCTTAAGCGACTCGGGAACCTCGGCGAACTCAAGCTCCTCTCTTATGCCCGCCATAAGCACAAGCGCCAGGGTAAAGCCAAATCCGCCTCCAACACCGAAGAAAAGACCCTCAAGGAACGTATACTCACGAAGCGCCTCAAAGAGCGCAAGGCCGAGGATAGCGCAGTTCGTAACTATGAGCGGGAGGAATATACCCAAACTCTTATAAAGCGGCGGGCTGGTCTTCTTAATGAACATCTCGACAAGCTGCACGAGCGAGGCGATCGTAATAATAAAGGTAACGTTCTGGAGGAACGGCAGATCATACGGCACGAGTATCAGGTTATTAATGAGCCACGTTATGGCAGCGGCCAATGTCATGACAAAGGTCGTCGCAAAGCCCATATTAAGCGCCGTATCAAGCCTCTTCGATACACCCAGGAATGGACATATCCCCAGGAAATACGCGAGGACAAGGTTATTGACTATAGCCGCTGATAAAAATACTAGTATAACGGTCACTTCGCACGCTCCGCTTTAAGATTTTTAAAGTAATTTATTATCCCTATCATAAGCCCGAGGCTTATGAACGCACCTGCGGGAAGTATCATGACCACCCACGGGGTAAATACATCTTCGCTCATAAGCATCACGTTAAAGATACTGCCCGAGCCGAGTATCTCTCTAACAACGCCTACCACTACGAGAACCCATGTAAAACCAATGCCTGTCCCGAACGCGTCAACAATGGCGGGCAAGAGCGTATGCTTTGAGGCAAAGAACTCGGCACGTCCCATTATCATACAGTTAACGACTATAAGCGGGACATAAGGGCCAAGCGACTTTGCGACAGCCGGAAAGTAGGCCTTAAGAAAGAGATCCGCCAGGGTAACAAAGCCCGCGATAATAACTATATAGGTCGGTATCCTGACCTGAGCCGGAACAAGACGCCTTATGATGGAGACAATACTGCTCGCGCTTACAACGACAAAGGTCGAGGCAAGGCCCATGGCAAGCCCGTTCACGGCCGAGTTGGAGACAGCCAGTGCGGGACACATGCCCAGCAAAAGTATTATTACAGGGTTTTCCTTCCAGATACCCTTTGTAAACTCCGAGTATAATGACCTGCTTGCCACTTCTTACTTCTCCTCTTCCTTTGGTTCAGGTACGGCTTCTTCCTCCACCTGACGCTCTATAACCACAGGGTTCCTGATATCCTCAAGTATAAAAGGCATCAGCACTTTTATTGTCTTATTCAGAGCCTTCACGATAGCGACACTTGAGATGGTCGCACCTGTTATGGCCTGTATCTGATTATCACTCTCGGGCTTTTTGTTCTTAATATAAGTTATCGCGGGCTTTATCTTAAGTCCCCTGAACTGGCTCTCAAAAGGCTCCATGGCTATCTTGTTGCCAAGCCCCGGGGTCTCTATCTGCTCAAGTACCTTCATGCCTGTAAGCTCTTCGGTGTTTATATTAAGCCCGACCATCATGACTATAGCCGCGGCAAAGCCTGGGCCTTCGGAGACAAAGGCATAGCCCACAGGAGCGTTATCATCATCAACACCCCTGAATATCATCAAGCTCTCTTTGTCATCACCCTCGCCGACCTCAAGGTCAATGGTTACATAGTCCTTGGCCTCAGGCAAGACACTAAAGATGGCTCTCTTCTCCTCGGCAAGCCTGTTGGCCTCGATCCTCGGAGATACCATCTGGTAAAAACCCGCAAGTATACTTCCGACTATGATCGCCACCACGGTCATGACCGTTATCATCCCTGCTGAAGATTCCTTAAAACTCATTCTTTCTAATACACTCCTAAAATATACTTCTCAGTGACCGCTCTTACTTTCTGACTAAAACATTTTTCAGCCAGTTGAAAATAAATTTATCTTCCAGACTCCTGAACTTCGCTCATGCCCTCGCCAAAGACCTTTGGTCTTGTATAGCGGTTAAGTAGCGGCACAAATGCATTCATAAATAAAATGGAATACATAACCCCTTCGGGAAGTCCCCCGAAGAGTCTTATTATGACCGTTATGACCCCCGCGCCTATGGCGAATATCCACTGTCCCCTCGCCGTAACAGGGCTTGTTACCATATCGGTTATCATAAACCACGCACCGAGCATCGCACCGCCTGAGAGCACCTGAAAGAGAGGGCTCGGGTACTTGCTTGGGTCTACTAAGTAGAACAAACCGCCGAAGATGAATATAGTGCCCAGAAAACCAAGCGGCAGCTTCCAGTTTATGTAGCCCTTGTACCTTAAGAAAAGGCCGCCTATTAATATGGCAACAGCCGAGGTCTCGCCAAGCGAGCCTGAGACACTACCCATGAACATCGGGAAGAGCTCCGAGGTAATGCCCTCGAACTTCATAAGCGCAAGCGGCGTGGCGCCCGTTACAACTTCTAAGGAAGGCATTGTAAATAGACCTGACCATTCAATGGGATCTGACCATGTCGTGGTAAGTACCGGGTATGTTGCCATGAGGAATGCCCTGCCCAGAAGTGCCGGGTTGAATATGTTAAGGCCAAGTCCGCCGAATATCTGCTTGCCAACGGCTATGGCAAAGACCGAGCCAAGCACCGCACCCAAAAGCGGGAATGCAGGCGGCAGAGTAAGCGCAAGAAGTATACCGGTTATGGCCGCGCTTCCGTCATAAAGCGTAACGGGTTTTTTCATGAAACGACGGCAAAGGTACTCGGTCACGAGTGATGTAAAGAGACAGACAAACAAAAGAATAAGCGCTCGCAAACCATAAACATATATGCTTACCGCACAAACCGGAAAGAGAGCCACGATGACGTTGTGCATTACCTTGGGCACGCTCTCCTCATTCAAAAGATGAGGTGAGCTGCTTACGATAAGACCGTCTATCACCATCTCCTGCTTCTTTACAGGAGGTGTGGGTTTTGGAGCAGCCTTAGCCTCGCCGCCCTCTTTAGCCTCTAAATTTTCTTTGTCTTTATTATCGTCACTCATGTTTTTCTCTTAATTCTCTTAAAATTCTATTTTTTCTCTTAATTCCCTTGAAATTCTATTAATTCTCTTAAAACTCTATTTTTCCTGCTCCGAGTTCTTCTCTCTCTCTTCCTCTATCTGAGCCTGCCTAAGTTTTACCTTACCGACCCTTATCCACTGAACAAGCGGCCTCTTTGAAGGGCAGACAAATGAACAGCAGCCGCACTCGATACAGCTCAGTGCAGACCATGACTTAAAGCCGCTAAGCTCAGCAAGCCGTCCCATGTCGGCTATTCTGTATGGCATGAGTCCCATGGGACAGGCGTCGATACAGCTTGCGCACCTGATGCATGGACCATATTTTTTGGGTTTGACCTCGACCCCACTTAATATGGTTATGCCGGAGGTACCCTTTAGAACAGGTACGTTAACACTGCTCTGGGCGATACCCATCATGGGCCCCCCGTTCAGGATCTCGACCTCTCCCTCGTCCTCGATCCCTCCGCACTGCTCTATCAGATCGGAGAAGGCAGTGCCTATGCGTACCCTTAGGTTCCTGGGGTTCTTTATGCCGTTGCCGCTTACGGTCAAAACCCTCTCAATAAGCGGTTTTCCGTAGTGAAACGCATCGTATATGGCAACAGCCGTGCTTGTATTGTTTACAACGACCCCGACCTCAAGCGGCAATTTGCCAGTGGGGACCTTTCTCTTCAACACCGCGTGAATGAGCATCTT
>DAOVXI010000195.1 GCA_030636245.1 Deltaproteobacteria bacterium | reverse complement strand
TCATTCTTTGGTGCTTTTGTCGGCATGGCTCTTCTTTATACCATCCTGAACCACTTTCGTCTTGCGCCACTCGACAATCTTTTTGATCTGATCTCAGAATCCGATATGAGTTTCATCATCGGATCATTCGGTGCGTCAGCGGTATTGATCTTTGGTATTATTGATAGCCCTCTGGCCCAGCCAAGAAACCTGGTGGGAGGTCATGTACTTTCCGCGGTAGTTGGTGTTTTATGTTATCAGCTGTTTTATTCCCATCTTTGGCTGGCAGTTGCCATCGCGGTATCAGCCTCCATTGTTGTCATGCAATTAACAAAGACTCTGCACCCGCCCGGTAGTGCCACCGCCTTGATAGCAGTGATCGGCAGTCCACAGCTTCACGATCTGGGATATCTCTACGTCCTGATACCGATATTAAGAGGGGCTCTTATATTGCTGATCGTTGCCCTGCTTGTAAATAACATACCAAAGAGTCGACGATATCCTAAATTTTGGTGGTAGTGAAAGTTTAACAGGATGCTTTACGTAGTGAAAAGCATTGTAGAATGGAATGGCCCATTGAAACCGCTTAATGCTCGAAGGTTACTTCCTTAAGCTCCCCCGCCTTGCTTATACGGGCCCTTAGAACAAAGTGTTTTTTATCCTCGAAGAAACCGAACCTCAGGTCGCGTATCTCCAGTATCCGGTCATCGCCGTCCATATAGGAACTCTTATAAGGAAAATCAGCGAACCACAAGTACGCGTCAACAAGCGGATCATCCTTGGCCGCGTTCACCAGCCCTGCCGTATCCGAATAATACTTCTTATAGCTGACTATATTGAAAGCATCCAAACGAAGCACATCCCTGAAGACATAAAAACCCGCCTTGTCCTCGGCCACGACCATCCAGTTGAGCGGAGAGAACGGCCCCGGGTAGGCGATGATCTTATCCGCGGTGATATTCAAGTTCTGCAGAACGACCTCGACCCTCTTCTTTACAATGCTGTTGCTCACGCCCGCTATAATAATATACACGCAGAAGAGACCAAGCACGCCCTCGGCCGCGTACTTCGTGACCCTCGCCTTTATCTCGTTACGCATGACAAGCGGCACGACAAGGGCCAGGATGAAGGCTCCCGCAACATAGAAGTCCACGATAAAGAGCACGTTCCATGAAACCCTCGCAAAAGAGAAGGGATAGAATATCATCGTCCCGTAGCTTGTGAAGATATCGAGCAGGTTGTGCACGACCATAACAAGGAGGCTGAAGAGGAAGAGTTCCTTAAGGTTACTCTCTACGCCTTTACGCTTGTAGTACTTTTGAACGAGAAGCGAGAACACTATCGCCATTATGGGTATGCCGAAGATGGAGTTGGTTATGCCCCTGTGGTGCTTCATCATGAACTCGGCATTCGTGAATATCCGCATGACAAAGTCCAGGTCAGGCACCAATGAACCCAATATGAATACAACGGCCGCGGCCTTGCCGAGCCTGCCTCCTATGCCTGTTTTGTAAAGTACCGCCCCCGCAAGGGCATGTGTCACTGTATCCATGGAGGTAATTTTAGACTAAAGCTGCGCATATTGCAAATTCTAAAGTGAATTCATCGTGTTTTTTCTTTCCCTTGCTAATTCCACACACCCTAAGGTACTTAAAAATCCCTTTACACATAAGTATAAAAATAGTATAAATAAATACACAAATTTAGCCATGAAGACAACAACCATAAAAATAATACTCATGCTTTTAACGGCATCTTTCCTTAGCGCCTGCACCACCGCAGAGGTACAGCCCGTTACCGCGGACGACTGGCTCGTCAAGGGCGTCAGCGCATGCGAATTAAACAATAAATGCAAGCAGTCCATCGAGTACTATACGAAAGCTATCGAGATGAAGCCGCGCTTTGTCGCAGCGTATAGCTTTAGAGGCAACGCTTACTATCACATCCAGGAATACGACCTGGCAATAGCGGATTACACCAAGGTCACCGATATCGAACCCGGAAACTCACGTGCGTACATGAACAGAGGCAATGTCTACTACGACAAAGAGCTGTATGACGAATCCATTGAAGACTTAACAAAAGCCATCTCTATCAATCCGAACGCCGCAGAGGCATACTACCTTAGAAGCAACGCTTACTTTGAGAAGAAAGAGTACAACAAAGTAATAAAAGACTGCAGCGAGGCCATAGATATAGAACAAGATGCAATTGGCGCATACTTCAACAGAGGTAACGCTTACATAATGAAAAAAGATTACAACAAAGCCATCGAAGACTTCACAAAGATCATCGAGGTACTTCCCGACTTTCCGCAAACATATAACCTTAGAGGTTATGCATACTCGGAGATCGATGAGTTTGACAAAGCCATGGTCGATATAGATAAGGCTATCAAACTTAACCCTAAAGACCCCATATCATATAACAACAGGGCAAGCCTATATTTGGATATGAAGGACTTTGACAAGGCTTTGGCAGCTCTGGATAAAGCCCTCAGGCTGGACCCCGGCTTTATCTCAACACGATTAAACCTCGCGGAAACATACATAGTATCCAACAACTTTAAAAAGGCACTTAAATCCCTTGATAAGATAAAGATCGGCGATGACGATGGTGATGACAACATACTTACCCTCTATCTAAGGTCGATCACGGAAAAACTCCTGGATATGGAGACGCAGGCAACCGAAGCGGAACTTAACGATGCCATCAAGGATGGCTTTGATGGTCACTGGTCATATGAAGTAATGGCAGATTGGCTCGAAACGGCCGAGATATCTCAGGACAAAAAAGACTTTATAATCAAACAAACAGAACTGCTCAAACAGCACGACCTGAACCTGTAGCTCGCTACCTCGTTTTTTCCACACCAACCCTATCGCAAAAATCATACAACTTGCACTCACT
>DAOVXI010000068.1 GCA_030636245.1 Deltaproteobacteria bacterium | reverse complement strand
GTGATAAGGGAGCTTCAAAAGCTCTTAAGCTTTAAGGTCGAGCACGGGGTGAAGGTTGCCATAGTGGACGAGGCTGACAAGATGAACTTAAGCAGCGCGAACGCTTTTCTTAAGACACTTGAGGAGCCGCCCGGCGAGACGGTCATAATACTTGTGAGCGCAAGGCCAAGTGTTTTGCTCCCGACCATTATCTCAAGATGCATGAAGATAAACTTTGCTCCGCTTACGGTAGATGTGATCAAAGAGGTACTTTTAAGTAGTAGCCAGGAAACCAGTGAAGCCGAAGCACTTTCTGCGGCAAGGTTTGGGATGGGAAGCATAAGCAGAGCTCTTGAGGCGTTGGAAGGAGATGCCTTGGCTAAGTGCGAGGAGTTTCTGGATAAGCTCTCGATGATAGGAAAAAGGGAGCTCGGGAGCGTGGTCGAGATGGCAGCGAAGTACGCGAAGGACCCGGAGTTGTTCCAGGTACTTGAAACAGCAAAGGTTATATGCAGGGATCACGGCGTAACCCTCTCTGGCGTGGAAGCACTAAGGGCCACCGCCGCGGAGGATAAAGCACTTACTATCTTTAAAGACATGGAAAAAACGCTGGAGGCTTACTCTCTTTTCGATAACGCCTTAAGAGAGATGATGCCGCCTATGAACGCAAATAAACAGCTCGCGCTGGAATCACTTATGATAACCTTAAAAGGTATGGATAAGAGAGCAGGCGCGGCGTAAATATATAAGAGGTAGACAAAGATGATAAATGTAGCAGGGGTAAGGTTTAAGAAAGCATGTAAGGTATATAGCTTTGACGCGGGAGCCTTGGAGCTTAAGAACGGGGACAACGTTATAGTCGAGGTGGAAAAAGGCATCGGCCTTGGACGTATCGTCACGAAGCCGAAGCCAACCGAAGAGTCAACGATAAAGCATAAGCTGAAGAAGATCGTCCGTCGTGCCGACGACGTGGACCTCGAGCGTAAAGGTTTCAATAAGGAGCGTGAGGAAGAGGCCAAACGCATATGTACTGAAAAGATAGCCGAGTACAAGCTTCCCATGAAGCTTGTGAAGGTAGAGTACCTCTTCGATTCGAGTAAGGCTATATTCTATTTTACCTCCGAGAACAGGGTGGACTTCCGTGGGCTGGTTAAAGAGCTTGCCGGAAAACTCTTTACAAGAATTGAGATGCGCCAGATCGGTGTCAGGGATGAAGCGAAGGTCGTGGGCGGTATCGGTCCGTGCGGCAGGGAGCTTTGCTGCAGCGAGCATCTGGTGGCGTTCGAACCGGTGACGGTCAAGATGGCGAAGGAGCAGAACATCGCGTTGAACCCGCTCAAGATATCCGGCGTTTGCGGCCGGCTCATGTGTTGCCTGAGCTACGAACATGTTGAGGGCGGACATAAGAAGAATAAGAAAGACAAAGGATGTGGCGGATGTCCCACGGAGGAAGGCGAGGGCAAGCCCGGAGCGCCGCGTCGCCCTAAGATCGTGGCCCGTGCCGTGCCGACGCTTGGGCTCGACAGTGATTTTGTCTCTCCCTTCGAGAGGGATAAAAAGGAGTCTAAAAAGCCCGGAGAAGCTTCCGGTGGTGCGCAGGGAAAAGAAAGGAACAAGAAACGCCGCGGCAGAGGAAGAAGAGGCAAACCCAAAAAGCCGAGTTCTTGACGGGTAAGTGCAGAAGCTATTTTTGAAAAAACCCAAAAAGCCGAACACAGGGAATGGGAGCGGTAGTAAATTATAATGCTAAGTAAATTTTATTTAACAACACCCATATATTACGTAAACGATATCCCTCACATCGGGCATGCCTACACGACGGTGGCGGCGGACGTGCTCGCGAGGTACAAGAGGCTCAAGGGCTTTGATGTGCTTTTCCTGACAGGCACCGACGAGCACGGGCAGAAGGTCGAGACGGCGGCAACCGAGGCTGGCACGACGCCAAAGGAGCTTGCCGACAAAGTGGTGGTACGTTTTCAGGACCTTTGGAAGGTGCTGAACATCTCCAATGACGACTTTATACGCACAACCGAAGACAGGCACAAGAAGGCCGTGAACGAGATATGGAACCTTGTTAAGGAAGCAGGCGATATATTCCTTGGCGAGTATGAGGATTGGTACTGTACGCCTTGCGAGACTTTCGTCACCGAGCTTCAGCTTGTCGAGGGCAAGTGTCCCGATTGTCACCGGCCGGTGGATAAGCTCAAGGAGGAAAGTTATTTTTTCCGCCTCTCTGCTTACGGCGACAAGCTCCTGAAGCATATTGAGGAGAACCCCGGGTTTATCTCTCCAAATGTCAGGCGTAACGAGATAACAAGTTTTTTAAAGGAAGGTCTGCGTGACCTGAGCGTCAGCCGTACGACATTTGATTGGGGAATACACGTACCGGATGACACTAAGCATGTTATGTATGTCTGGTTCGACGCTTTGACGAATTATTTGTCGGCCACCGGCTTTCCCGAAGAGGGTTACGAGAAATACTGGCCCGCTGACCTTCATATAATAGGCAAGGACATACTGCGCTTTCATACACTTTATTGGCCGAGTTTCCTGATGAGCGCCGGCCTTGCGTTACCCGAAAAAGTTTTCGCTCACGGCTGGTGGACGGTTGAAGGTAAGAAGATGAGCAAGTCCGTCGGCAATGTCGTTGATCCCTTTAAGGTAGTAGAAGAGTACGGCGCGGATCAGTTCCGCTACTTCTTGATGCGTGAGGTTCCATTCGGCGGCGACGGGGATTTTTCCATCGAGTCGCTAAAGAGCAGGATAAACGGGGAGCTTGCCAATGACCTTGGCAACCTTCTTCAGCGCACCGTCTCGATGATAGAGAAGTATAACGACGGGGTAGTGCCGGGCTGCGAGGGCACCCTATGCGGGGTGAACGATCCGCCGCTTAGCGATATATTCGTCACCCTCAGCGGCGCTTACCCGGCGCACATGGATAGCCTGGAGTTCAGTAAGGCACTTAGCTCGACATGGGAAGCCATACGTGAGCTTAACGGTTACGTTGAGCGCTGTGCTCCGTGGACACTCGCTAAAGAGGGCGACACCGAGCGACTCGGAAAGGTTTTGCATAACCTTGCCGACGGACTCAGGCTTGTCGCGTTATATGTCTATCCATTTATGCCCGCAACGGCGCAAGAGATGTGGGATCGTCTCGGCATAGATAAAAAGATAGAGGACGCAAACTTCGAGGCCGAGGTCGACACAGAGGACTATACGCCTGTTGACGGCAACATTGTCAAGCCCGGAGCGCCTATGATACCACGCCTGGATTAATTCAATTATCATGTCTGAACTTACTTTTATAGATACCCATGCCCACCTGGATGACCGTGCTTTCAAGGACGACGTTGAAGGCGTTGTCGCGCGCGCGAGGGAAGCTGGCATAAAAAAGATAATCACCGTCGGTTGCTGGAGCAAGAAGCAGGGAGTTAAGCAAGTCGTAGAGATAGCCGAGAAGGAGTATGAAGGCGTCACTGTCTATGCGGCCCTGGGTATTCACCCGCATGACGCAAGTGATGTTAAAAGCGATACGCCCTATAACGAGATACGAACGCTATGTGAAAATAGCAAGAAGGTCGTTGCCATCGGTGAGTGCGGACTTGATTATCACTACAACAACAGCCCTAAGAAAGAGCAGCGTAAGGTCTTCATAGATCAGATAAATCTCGCGCGTGAGCTGACGCTTCCGCTTGTTATCCATACCCGTGAAGCAGAAGATGAGACCATCGAGATTATGAGGGGCGAGGGAGCTGAAGAGATAGGCGGCGTGCTCCACTGCTTCTCCGGCTCGGAAAAACTTGCAACAGAGGGTCTTAAGATGGGCTTTATGCTTTCCTTCAGCGGCATCATAACCTTCCCGAAGGCCGATGAGCTTCGCGATGTTCTGAGGAACGTTCCGACCGAGAGGTTGCTCATCGAAACCGACGCGCCTTATCTTGCGCCCAAACCTTACAGGGGCAAGACGAACGAGAGCGCTTATGTTGTCGAGACCGCAAAAAAGATGGCAGAGGTAAAGGCACTTACGATCGAAGACATCTCACGCATAACAACACTGAACGCCGAGAGTGTTTTCTCCCTTAACGAAGTTGAAGAACGTGGAGAGAAAAAAGCCGAGATAGCCTATAAGATACGCAACTCTCTTTACCTTAACATAACCAACCGATGCTCCAACGCCTGCACCTTCTGCGCAAAGTTCAAGAGCTATGAGGTGAAGGGGCATTACCTGAAACTTGGACACGAGCCGAACTTCAATGAAGTGCTCAAGGCAGTTGAAGCGCTTGGAGAGAACCCCGCTTCGTATGACGAGATAGTTTTCTGCGGCTTTGGCGAGTCGCTCATAAGGCTTGAGCTTCTGAAAAAGATCGGCACGCACTTTAAGGAGATGGGCTGCAGGATACGTATCGACACGGACGGGCTGGCCAACCTTTTTCATCAGCGCAACATCCTCTCGGAGCTTATCTTTGTTGACGAGGTGAGCGTAAGCCTGAACGCACCGGACGCCGCGACTTATGAAAAACTCTGCCGCACCCCGTTCGGTCTTGACGCGTTCCCCGCCATACTCTTCTTCTTAAGAGAGGCAAAAAAATTCATCTCAAGGGTTCAGGCAACCGTCGTAAGTGTCCCTAACCTTGACATAGAGGCCTGCCGCAGGATCGCCGAGGACGACATAGGTGTCGCCTTCCGTGTCCGCACATACAACGAAGTAGGGTGACAAAGTCACCTTTTAACGGGGTCAAAGACCCCTTTTAATCTTGTCATGCCGGGCTTGATCCGGTATCTATATGCGGCTTTAATTTTGTAGATTGAAGCCCGGTAAGATAACAAGCATTCAGGTGGATCATGGATTTGGAACGGAAAATCTTAAAGATAATAGTCCTTATTGTTTTGATCATAGCTATGGGAGTGGTCGCTCTTATGGCTGTCGAAGGCTGGTCGTTCCTGGATTCGCTCTTCATGACCGTCATCACGATATCAACGGTGGGCTACAGGGAGGTTCACCCGCTCTCAAGTGAAGGCAAGGTGTTAATTATACTTTTGATCTTTGTGGGTGTGGGCACTTTTGTTTACATCATTTCAAGCATCGCGGAGTATCTGGTAGAGGGACGTCTCATTGGTGTCATTGGGAGGAGAAAGATGAAAAAACAGATCGAGAACCTGAAAAACCACTGCATAGTCTGCGGCTTTGGTCGTGTCGGCTATGAGGTGGCACGGGAGTTCAAGAGTGGTGGCGTGGAGTTCGTAGTTATAGAGAATGATCCCGAGCGTATAAAGCTCTGTGCAACGCTTGGATACTTATGTGTCGAGGGTGACGCATCGAGTGATGAGAAGTTGAAGGAGGCCGGGGTCCATAGGGCAAGGGGGCTTGTCTCGGCGGTTGATTCCGACGCTTCCAACGTCTATGTTTCACTGAGCACCAAGAGCCTTAATAAGGATATATTCGTCGTGGCCCGTAGCGAGAGGAAGGAGTCGGAAAAGAAACTCCGTGCGGCCGGCGCGGACCGTGTCATCTCGCCCACCGGCATAGGCGGACGCAGGCTCGCAAGCCAACTCCTTCGGCCGGCGGTGGTCGAGTTCCTGGACGTGGTCATGCACAGCGCCGAGATGGAGCTCTTCATGGAGGAGGTCAAGGTGGCAAAGGGGTCTCCGTTCATAGAGATGACCATGGCCGAGGCTAGGAAGAAGTGTGTTGAGGGCGTAAATATCCTGGCCGTTGTAAAAGTGAAGGGGGGCAGGATGAAGGTGGAATCCTCAACAAAGACCGTTATAGACGGGGACGACATGCTCATTGCTATCGGCACCAGAGAACAGCTGAGACAACTGGAGGCACTCGCCTGATTGAATATCAGGGATAAGGTACTTTTCTATCAATGGGCAATGGCCCACCCGTTGAGGCGTTATCCGTCAATCATTCAATCGTTTTCTTTTCAATAGGAGGTAGTTTGTTTAAAGCAGTCGTTCTTGTTTTCTTGTTGGCCTTTTTGCCTGCCTGTGCCGCAGACAGCCAGGACATGGTCCTTAATATCCTCTACACCGGTGCAATAAGAGGCGAGCTCGAGCCGTGCGGATGCTCGCCAAAGACCGAGTCAGGTGGGCTTGCAAGGCTTTCGGGATATATATCAGCCAATCAGGAGGGATTGAAACCCTACGTTCTGGTGGACGCCGGCAACTCAATGGACGAGGACACGCCGCAGGGTAGGCTTAAGGCTGACGCCCTGCTCAGGTCCTTCAACATCATGGGTTATGATGCGGTCGCGTTATCAAGCCGCGATTTGTTTGCTGAAGGTTTTGTCGCCACATTGATCGAAGATTACGGGATACCATTGATAACAGATGGCTCCGAGAGTTCCATCTCATTTGAGCGAGCTCACTTTAGGGTGAACATAAGCGCAGACCCGAAAGGCTACAGGAAGGGCATGTTGAACATCCTTCTTACGGACAGATCGGTTTCAGAAGCCACCGCTTTTAAAGGATGGGATGTTATAGTCACATCCTCGGGTGAGACCATTGAGGAGCCTCTGAGAGAGGGCAAAACCGTCATCGTCTCGGGCTATCCAAAGGGTGAGAAGCTTGGCATCCTGAGCCTTCAGCTCGACAAGGATGGGAAAGTATCGGGAGTTACCCACAGATGGCAAGAGCTCAAGAAAGACGTGGCAGAGGACACGGACGTCCGTGGCGTACTAAATGAGTACGACGCAAAGGTAGCTGAACTTTTAAAGGAAGAGGAAGGCAAGGTCCGATCCAACGGCTCTTATATTGGCGCTTTGATCTGTGCCAGGTGTCATCAGCCCTTCATGGAGGGTTGGCAGAGCTCAAGGCATGCCAAGGCCTTCAATTCACTTGAGGAGGTGGGAAAGTCCATGGATCCCGAGTGTATAAAATGCCATTCAACCGGCCATGGAGAAGAAGGCGGTTTTTACAGTGCCGTCTCGACCCCGGAGCTTGCGAACGTTCAATGCGAGGTCTGCCATGGTCCTGGAAGAGAGCATCTTACGGACTACGACATGCCAATGAAGCCTGTAGGAAAATCAACTTGCCTCGGGTGCCACACCGAGGAGCAGAGTCCGGAGTTCGACTTCGGACATTACCTGGAAAAAATAAAACATTAAGAAGGAGAAAAGCAATGCGTCCTAAAATATCTTTGTCAGTTTTCATACTATGTGTATCATTAGTCCTTTTAGTCTTTGCCTGCGATAAGGCCCCGGTAATAGAGGGGGTCTACACCAGCGTCCCGGACAAGCAGTATAACTTTGACGGAAACTCCGTCGAGGTGGTAGAGTTCCTGAGTTTCTACTGCGGAACCTGCTATGGCTTTGAAAGATCGATCCCTGTTATCAGGGGGAACTTCCCCAAGAAGATAAAATGGAAAATCGTTCCGATCTACTGGGGAGAGGGTTCCTCTAAGCCGGGCGAGGCATACTTTCTGGCCGAGGAAGCCGGCAAGGGAGTGCAGATGAAGGAGGCTATCTTTCACGCTCACTTCGTCGAGAGAAAAGATATCGGAAATATCGAAATCCTCGAGGCCATAGCCGCAAAGGTTGGTCTCGGCCCTGAGTTCAGCCGCAGATTAAGGGCAGGTGATAAAGCCGCAGAGGCTCAGAAGGCCATAGACATGGCAAGGAGTTACCACGTCGAGGAGACCCCGTCTGTTATTATCGCGGGGAACATAGCGACTAACCCACATGCGTTTGACCATGACACAGAGGCCTTCGCGGACAATATCATTACCATTCTGAAGAGCATACTGAAGTAAGATCAAAGGAGATTTAAAAGATGCTCAGGTATATTTTATTTTTGTTTGTTTTAATGTTCTCGGTTTCTCCGGCCTTCGGCTCCGGGACGGTTGAAGTCCCGAGGATAACGCCAGAGGAGCTCAACAGCAAGCTCGAAAGAGGCGACGGCGTCCTGGTCCTCGACGTAAGGGCAGGACTATCAAAGAGAGAGAGGCTTACCGTCATAAAAGGCGCCGTGAGAAAGCCGCTTGCGGAGATCTACAGGGGCGCCGGTCTTCCCGCGGACATGGAAAAGGAGATAGTCACTTACTGCACGTGACCAAACGAGGAGACGAGCGCAAGTGTTGCGCTCATACTTATGGAAAAGGGTTACAAGAGGGTAAGCGCCCTCAAGGGAGGGTTCAACGCATGGGTGAAGGCGGGGTATCCGCTGGAGGAGCGATAGGGTATAAGTAAGGTACTTTCTATCGGTGGGC
>DAOVXI010000135.1 GCA_030636245.1 Deltaproteobacteria bacterium | reverse complement strand
GTATACGGAACAAGTTTCATGGTAGTAAACGACAATCCGGTTAAATGGTTCTCAAAAGATCATGACATAAGGGTTGCCGACAAGGTCTTGAACGAACACTTCGGTGGAACATATGTTGCGTATCTTGTAGTTGAAGGCGGTAGTGAGGGAGCGATGAAGAACCCCGAGGTGGCGCAATACGTAGGGAAAATTCAGGGTTCACTTGAAGATCTTTCAGTCGTAGGTAAGACGACAAGCTATGTTGATGTGGTTAAAAAAGTTTCATTTGAGTTGAACGATGAAGATAAGGCTTTTGATGTTGTCCCTGATAACAGGAAAGCAATTGCTCAGTATCTCTTCCTCTATGAGATGAGCGGGAACCCCGATGACCTGTATCACCTGGTCGATTCAAGCTATGAGAAGGCTAATATCTGGGTACACCTTACGAGCGGTGACAATAAGGACATGGTAGCCGTAACAGAGTCACTTGACGAATTCTTTCAGAGCAATCCTCCTCCAGTCGGGGTTAGTAGCTGGTGGGCAGGACTTACTTACTTAAATGTTGTATGGCAGGACAAAATGGTTAGCGGAATGCTAAGCGCTTTAGCCGGGAGTGCGATAGTGGTCTTTCTAATGATGACGCTTCTCTTCCGTTCTCCCGTATGGGGTTTTGTGACGATGATACCGCTTACCCTGACCATCGCGTTTATTTACGGGCTTGTGGGTTATGTAGGCAAGGATTATGATATGCCGATAGCCGTGCTATCTGCGTTGACACTGGGAATATCAATAGACTTTGCGATCCATTTATCGCAGAGGGCAAGACAGATCCGGGCAAAGACGGAGAGCTGGAGCGAGGCCGTTATTGAGCTTTATGGCGAGCCTGTGAGGGCTATCGCAAGAAATATGTTTGTCATAACCATTGGTTTTTCACCGTTGCTATTATCGAGTCTATTGCCATATAAGACCGTAGGCGTTTTCTTTGCCGCTATAATGGCCGTAAGCGGAGTGGCAACACTCATAATTCTTCCGTCGATCATGACGGTAATAAAGGGAGCATTAAAGTTAAAGTAGGAGGTTATGATGAATATAAAGGGTTTGGGAAAAATTGTCTTAAGTGTTTTAGTTGTTGGGTTATTTCTTACTTCAACGCCATCAGCTGCGAGTGCTTTAAGCGCTGACGAGGTTGTAGAGAAGGCAAATCTGGCTTACTACTACGGTGGTGATGACGGAAGCGCAAAGGTTAAGATGGTCATAACAAGCGCCTCCGGCAAGGAAAGGGTAAGGGAACTTATACTCCTCAGAAAAGATATAGCCGACGGCGGGATGCAGAAGTACTATGTGTACTTTATTAATCCCCCGGATGTGAGTGGTATGGTTTTTCTTGTCTGGCGTAAGGTGAGTGGAGATGATGACCGCTGGCTTTATATCCCCGCGGTTGATCTCGTTAAGAGAATAGCTACAAGGGATAAGCGGAGCGCTTTTGCGGGTTCTCACTTTACATATGAGGATATCTCCGGTCGTTCTACGGTAGCGGATACGCATGAGCTTATAGGTGAAGAAGAACTGGACGGTAAGGCCGTGTATGTAATAAAAAATACGCCTAAGGACGCGTCAAGTGTGGAGTTCTCATACTTCAAGGTGTGGATAGATAAAGCTACATTCATTCCGGTAAAGGGCGAGTATTATGATAAGAGCGGTAAACTCGACCGGACGATATACACCGATGAGATCGAGGTTATACAAGGAATTCCCACGGTAATAAAAGGTAGAGCCGTTATGGCGGATGGAAGTTATACTGTCGTAACCTTCACGGATGTTAAGTATGATCTGGGTCTTACGGAGAAGACCTTTACTGAGAGAACGCTCAGAAAGCCGCCAAGGAAGTGGCTTAAGTGATCAAGGGTTTTCTGACAGTATTACTTCTTACGTTCTTTATGTTGTCTCATGCCTCAAGCGCATTGGCCGCCTTAAAGTTTCATGGATTCATTGAAGGCTCCGGAAGCATAAGGCCGGGAGACGAGCTTACGGAGAATCACGGGTATAATCTTTATGAAGGAAGGTTTCAGCTTAAGACAACTTATTACCCGAGCCTTCTTGAGGATTATTCATCCGAGGTTGTCTTTAAGGGTGAGATCGTTGGCGATGGTTACGACGGGGAGGTAAGAGCGGAGCTAAGGGAGATGTACATAGCATTAAGTCCTCTTGATAGTCTTGATGTAAGGGTTGGTCGGCAGGTTTTGACATGGGGCTTGGGAGACTTGCTCTTTATAAATGATTTATTTCCTAAGGATCATGTCTCATTCTTTATAGGACGCGATCAAGAGTACTTAAAACTTCCGAGTGATGCCCTTAGAATGTCTTTCTTCTTTGATAAATTATCAGCCGATGTGGTCGTGTTGCCTCTCTTTACTCCGAGTATAACTCCGAGTGGAGAGAGGATATCAGTTTATGATCCTTTTTATGGATCTATCAGAGGTGAGGCTATCGAGTGGCATTTTGATGAGCCTGAGAACGGAGAGCTAGCCGCACGGTTGTATGGTAACTTCTCAGGCACCGAGCTGGCTGCTTACTTCTTTAATGGTTTTTATAAGGAACCCAAGGGAATAAAGGATCCCTCCGTACCTTTGTTTGATTATCCGAGGCTGAATGTCTATGGTGCGAGTCTTCGCACCACGGTCATTGGAGGTATTATTAGTCTTGAGGGTGGTTACTACTTCTCAGTTGATGACAGCGCCGGCACGGACAATTATATTGAGAACTCAATGGTAAAGGCACTCATCGCTTATGAGAGAGATCTTGGCGGAGACCTTGGTGTTTCTGTTCAATATTACATTGAGTCAATGATGGACTTTGACGAGTATAAAGCTGCGCTTGAGCCGGGGAGTAAGGTACGTGATGAAAATAGAGGTATAGTTACGGTAAGGATCACAAAGCTTGCGCTCTCTCAAACCCTTAGACTTTCTCTCTTTGCGTTCTTAAGTCCGACGGACAATGATTCTTATCTAAGACCTACGGCCAGTTATGACCTTAATGATAAGGTGAAGATAACGTTCGGAGCCAATATATTCTCCGGCAAGGATGATCATACGGATTTTGGGCAGTTAAGAGGGAATGATAATTTGTATCTCAGGGTAAGGTACAGTTTCTAGGTTAAAGTTTTATTTCGGTTTCGCAGGACACACCATAGCACTTCATGCTTAAGCTTTTTTCTTTTGTAATTCTTTCGCAGTCGCTTACCAGGGCATCTATGCCTATGTCGTCACGGTCCTGATTGTGATGAAAAAGACCGAACTCCATCACCCCTGAGCTGTGTGCCAGCTCAAGCGCGTCAAGATAGACAGAGTGACCCCATCCTTTTACGTCCTTGTAGTCATCCGGGGTGTACTCGGCATCGTGAAAAAGAACATCCGCGCCTTCGGCGAACTTTTTATAGTCACCTGATGCAAGTCCGTAAGGGTGGGAGTGCCCCAGTTCATTGTCGGTCAGGAAGACAAAGCTCTTTCCGCCTTCTTCTATTCTGTATCCCACGCCCTTGCTGGTGTGGTTTATCGGGATGGTCTTAATATAAAGGGAGCCCATCTGAAAGTTCTCGGGGCCTGTTGAGTGAAAGCTGATGTCAGCGTGGATGTCGTCAAGGTCGATCGGAAAGAACGGAGGTGCCATGGTGTGTGAGATTATCTGCTTAACACTCTCTTGGGTAGTTCTCGGCCCTCTGACCTCGATCGATCTGCCTTCCTGATACAGCGGCTTGAAGAACGGAAAACCGGATAAGTGATCCCAGTGAGGGTGGGTGAATATTATGTTTATCTTCTTATCGTTTTGGACGAGTTTGTTGCCGAGTTTTCTTATACCCGTCCCGGCGTCTATGATGAGCGTGTCACCCTCGGAGCTTGTCACCTCAATACAGGTGGTGTCTCCACCGTATTTTATGTGTTCTTTCCCGGATACAGGTATTGAGCCCCTGGATCCCCAGCTGCGAATTATCATCTTTAATCGTTCCCTTTCGGAAATACTGATAAATAAATATGATTTTACAAAGTTGAACTATTATATAACAAATTGATTTTTATAGTCAAATGGAGAAAATGGAAATAATATATTGAATATGCCTAATTGATCTTTAAAGCAGCAGCCATTGTGGCCGCGATAACTGTCTTTATGGGTACATTCTTCTTTTTCGCTACTTTTTTGCATTCATCAAACTCAGGTTTGATGTTAATCACCTCATTGTTTTTTGATGATATCTTTACCGTAATGGCCCCGTATTTTGTTTTGAGCTTCATTGTTTTTCTTTCAAGGCACTGTCTTTTGAGAGGAAAATATCGTACGCCAATAGTTGTAGACTCCTTGAATAATACATCAGCTGTTGTGTCAAGTTTGCTCTCATTAACGAGAGCGCTAATGAGCATACCGGGCCGACCTTTCTTCATGATAACAGGGGTTATATACGCGTCAACCGCGCCATTTTCAAGCAGGCACTCAATAAGGTTTCCGGCATTCTGACCGTCCATGTCGTCTATGTTCGTTTCAACCATGAAGAGTTCTTCCATGGGTGCGGAAAGAGTGGCGCTTCCAAGTATTGCTCGGAGCACATTGGCCACTTCTTTAAAGTCTTTTCCGCCTGCTCCGTAACCTGCGCTTATTATCGACATCTCAGGCATGGGGCCGAATCCTTTTGAAAGGGTTTTGATGATAGCGGCACCTGTAGGGGTGGTCAATTCTTTTTTTACCTTTGAGGTTGCAAGCGGGATGCCCCTTAGCAGTTCGAGTGTGGCGGGAGCCGGTATGGGCATAACTCCGTGCATCGTGTTGGTGGTTCCAGATCCTGTCGGTATGTGAGAGGCATATAACTCGGGAGAGCCCAGCTCGATGTATGCTACGGCAGCCCCTACTATGTC
>DAOVXI010000058.1 GCA_030636245.1 Deltaproteobacteria bacterium | reverse complement strand
CCGAATCAAATTTGTTCGCCACCTGCACGAACTTTGACGCGGCCCTCGCATGAAGTCCAAGCCTGTTCTTTATCGTAAATGTTTTTTCTATTCGCTCTTCACTCATTACTTTAAACTCAATTATCCTTTGTATACTCGGTCGCCTCTGAGCCGGGCAGCCCTCTAATATCGATCTCGATACCGTCCGCTATAAAACTCTCAATAAATCTCTCATCATCTTCATTGACCACTACACTCCTCGTCAGCGTCCTGCCGTTTAACTCCCCGTGATGGATATTACCAATATTCAGGGAATTAAACCTAACACCTCCGTCATAAAGTTTTCTAGCGTCAGCAAGATCGCTAACTATCAAAATTATCTTTCCCTCTTCATATGCACCGGCAAGAAACTGCTCTACTGCGGCGGAGACTCCACACACCTCAACCTTTAGATCTCCACAAGAACATGATGCCATGACAGCGGACTCAAAGGAATCTCCGGCCGCTTTGTCCGAGACAACAACAAGATGGTCCGCGCCGGTATCAGGAACCCATGCTCCAAGCACCTGCCCGTGTAAAAGCCTGTCGTCTACCCTGACCAAACTAAGCATTACTTCACCTTACCCTTTAGCATATGACTTGCCAGGACTATACTTTTATGCCCATACTCCGCAAGCTGTTCCGCAAGAACCGGCATATCACTTGATTTCCGGTTATTAATAAACTTAATGATGAGCGGCAAATTAACACCTGTTATGACTTCCACCTTGCCTTCCTTAAGTAGAGAAAGAGCTATGTTTGATGGTGTTCCGCCAAACATATCGGTAAAGATTATCACGCCGTCACTGCTGTCCACTTCCTTCATCGCAACGTCCAGACGAGCACGAACGTCTTCAGTGGAATCATCACCCTTAACCGCAACGGCTCTAACGCTGCGCACCTCGCCAGCTATCGATTCAGTAGCTTCAAGTATCGCCTCTGCCATTACTCCATGTGTTATTATAACTGCGCCTATCATGATCAGAGATGCTATTTCTTAGCTTTAACCTTTGCTTTTTTACTTTTTCCCGGTGCGGCCTTTGGACTTAAAACTTTAGTGCCCTTACTTAAAAGCTCTGCATCAAGCTTATCTAAAAACTCCCTGCCCTGATGATAGCCCATTATCTTAAGTATCTGATTTCTCGCGGCTACCTCCACGATAGTGGCAACGCTTCTACCCGGACTTACCGGAATCTTCAAGAGCGGAACATCCACTCCGAGAACATCAAATGTCGCGTCATCATAACCGAGCCTCTCATACTCACCCTTAGGGTCCCATGTTACGAGCTCGACCATGAGATCCATCTGCTTCTTCTCCCTTATAGCCGTGATACCGAAGAGGTCCTTAATATTTACAATACCCACACCCCTTACCTCGAGGTGATACGGTATTTGATCAGAGGCCATACCAAAAAGCGTTGCGGGATACCTTCGCTTAATAACAACAGCGTCATCAGCAACAAGCCTGTAACCTCTGCTTATAAGGTCCAACGCACACTCGCTCTTACCTATGCCGCTCTTACCGGTAATCAGTATCCCTATACCCAGCACATCCACCAAAACCCCGTGAAGCATAACGGAAGGCGCAAGCTTGTCATCCAGGAACTTTATAATACCCTCTACAAGAACAGATGAAGTTAGAGGAGTAGAAAATATAGGGACCGAGTTTTCCTCGGAAAAATCCATTAAGAACTTAGGTGCCTGTATGCCGCGAGTTATAACAACAACAGGCGGGGTACTCGGTGTCTTAAGTATATTCAACGTACCCTTCAAGCTGACATCGTCCAAAGCCGAGAGATAACCTATCTCAGCCTCACCCAATATCTGAACCCTGTCACTATGCAGCGGGCCGAGCACACCGGTAAGCAGTAACCCCGGCTTCTGGATCCTTGGGCTCGATATCATATTATCAAGCCCCTTCTCTCCACAAATAAGCTTAAGCAGCAGAGAGCGCTCTTTACTTAATTCACTTACTGATATATCCATACTTGCATTTACCACTACGCTGCTTCAGTGTTAAGCAACCGCACCTTTAAAGTTTTTCTTCTCTTCATTCCTTATGATCTCACAAATATCATCTCGTCCATTAGCGACCAAAAGCTTATGACGCACGGATGCTTCCTTCAGCAGTCCTGACACGGCCGACAAAACCTTAAGATGGATTGTAGTGGAATCCTCAGGAGCGACAATTAGAAAAAATAAATGAACCTTCTTCCGATCCATCGAGTCGAAGTCGATACCTTTCTTACACCTTCCAAAACATATCTGAATACTGTTTATACCCTTGAGCTTAGCGTGAGGAATAGCCACACCATGACCAATGCCGGTGCTTCCAAGCTTTTCTCTCTCAAGCAGCAACTCAAGCAGCGCCTCGGCATCAACGCTGTCATTGTTTATAGACAATAACGTAGCAAGCTCATCCAGAACCTCGCTCTTATCCGTACCGACAAGATCAGCGACAACGTTCTCGACAACTAACAACTCGGAAATCCTCATAGTATAATAAGCTTAAGCATATCTCAGAGAGACACTTATGCCTCCTCCTCCTCTTCTTCCAGGCCTTCCTCTGTGCCTGCGTACCTGACACTTGCGTCCTCGGGATGCTTAAATTTATGTTTCTTTAGTTTTTCCTTATGCTTTCTAACCTGTTTTTCCAGCTTATTGGTTGTCATGTCAATTGCCGAGTACATCTCATCTGTCTCTATGTGAGCGCTTATACCGAGGTTCTTGGAGGTAATCGTTGCCTCTGCCTTATGGCGGATCTTTTCCACCGAGAGCACCCAGTGGATCTCTATCGGCTCAACAAGGTATTTTTCCAAACGCGCGCTCTTCTCCTCAGCGTACTCTCTGATCGCGCTCGATGAGTCCATGTGTCTAAATGTTACTGTAATGTGCATTTCTTCCTCCTGTATATTTTATGAATTATTTTTTCTGCCTGAACACTGAACCAACAACTAATACCTAACCCTTCTTTTACTTGAAGGAAATAAACCAAGCTCCTCTCTATACTTCGCCACCGTACGTCTTGCTATATCAATACTCGCCTCCTTCAGCATCTCACATATCCGCTGATCACTAAGCGGGGAGCGGGCATTCTCACCATCTATTATAGCCTTGATCTTCTCCTTGATATAGCGAGAAGTTAACTCGCTTCCATTCTCCGACTCACCTATCGCGGTGTTAAAAAAGTACTTAAGCTCAAATATCCCTCTAGGTGTATCGACATACTTATTGGTCGTCACCCTGCTTATGGTAGACTCGTGCATACCTATCTCTTCGGCTACATCCTTAAGTACCATGGGTTTAAGGTACTTAACACCTCTATCAAGAAACTCCACCTGAAAACGTGCGATACACTCAACAGTTCTTTTTATAGTGCGCTGTCTTTGATGTACACTCTTAATGAGCCACAGCGCCGAGCGTAGCTTATCCCGTACATAACCGGCTGCGTCTGCGCCGGCCGAGCGGCCCTCAAGCATTGCCTTATAGTACGTACTTATTCGAAGGCGCGGCATACCATCGTCATTCAACATCACAACATACTCATCGCCGACCTTCTTTATGGAAACATCAGGAACGACAACGTCAGCGCTGTCACTGCCAAAGCCCGAGCCGGGGGTAGGTGTGAGCGATTCGGTTATTACCTTTGAAGCGCTAACAACACATTCGATATCCATGGACTCGGCCCTGGCAATAGCTTTCAAATCCTTACTAAAGAGCTTATCCAGATGTGAAGTAATTATAGTATCAACCAGCACATCCCTGTCTTCTATCCTTTTTGCCTGGAGGAGCAAACACTCTGCCATTGTTGTAGCGGCAACACCGGCGGGGTCGAACTCCTGAATGGTGTCAAGGATGGCCTCCACCTCCTCGGTAGTACTTTCCGTAACCCGAGCAATCTCTTCGATGGTAGAATCTCTGCAAGCAGTCCCGTTTGAGGCGTCGCATACCCTTCTTCCGGAACCCTCTGTTATTATCAGATAGCCTTCATCATCAATGTTGCCTATAATAAACTCACCTATCCGATGATCTTTTTCATCAAATGTAATATTGCTGAACTGCTCAAGTAAGAAATCCTGCAGGCTATTATGGTAGCCTACACTCTTCTCGGGATATATATCATCATCATTCTCGGCGAAGTCGAGGGACGACCTTCCGCCAAGATCCCCCTGCCCTTCAAGATAGGACTGCCAATCCAGCTCATTCTTCTCAGGCTCAGTAGACTCGTGCTCCTCTTCACCCTGGACCAACCCCGATTCACTTGCCTCAAAATCAGAACTGTCCTCAGCCTCACTTTTTTCTCCATCCTGAATGTCTTCAAGAACAGGGTTCAGCTCAAGCTCCTGAGTTATCTCCGTTAAGAGCTCTTGCCTTGAGAGGAGCAGCAACCTGATAGAAAGCTTAAGCTCAGGGGTCAGAAGAAGCTTCTGGGTTAGTTTTAACTGTTGTTTTAACTCTAATGCCATCACTCAAAACCTTGCCGAACGTTATAAAACGCTACATCGAAAATTTCTCACCCAAATAAACTTCCCTAACCTTATCGTCACAGGTTATCTCATCCGGTGAGCCGGACGCCAAAATCTTTCCATTATCAATAATATAAGCTCTATCGCATATGCCAAGCGTGGCACCAACATTATGGTCGGTTATAAGTATTCCCATACCATTGCTTTTCAGCTCTCGCACTATTCCCTGGATCTCTCCTACTACGATCGGGTCTATCCCTGAGAACGGTTCATCAAGAAGCATAAAGCTTGGGGAGTTAACAAGAGCCCTGGCTATCTCGACCCTTCTTCTCTCTCCACCCGATAACGAATAAGCAGGTATATCAGCGAGATGCTCCACGCTTAGATCCTTCATAAGCTTCTGAAGTCTCTGTTCGAGCTCATCACCGCTCAGATCGGTGAACTCCAGCACCGCTCTAATATTATCACTTACAGTAAGTTTTCTGAATACCGACGGTTCCTGAGCAAGGTAACCAACCCCGAGACGTGCTCTTTTATACATTGGCTTATCGGTTATATCCTCACCATTAAGGAGAACACTGCCCTCGTCAGGCTCAACCAAGCCGACCGTCATGTAGAAAGTCGTGGTCTTTCCTGCGCCGTTAGCTCCGAGAAGCCCGACAACCTCACCGGGGTGAACGTACAAGCTCACGCCATCCACAACCCTTCTGCCCTTATAACTTTTAACGAGGTCTTCTACACTGAAACTTTTCACCGGCTACCTCACTATCGCAGTCTTTCGTCGGCCTTATACTGGCCCTGACCCTCTCACCTTTGCCGCCCATAAGCACAACATTGTTTGTGGAAAGGAATAACTTTATCTTATCGGCCGTCACGATGTCGCCACACTCAACCGCGCTGGCACCACCCGTAACTAAAATAATATTTTCATCGGCAAAGTACTCCGCACGGTCACCGCGGATGACCTTACCCGCCTCCTCTATGCAAACTCCACCGAGCGCCAACACTCCCTCAATCTTGCCGCCGCTGCCTTTTGCTTCATCGGAAAAGTTCACAACAAGCTCATCCGAGCTTAGAAAAAAATCTCCGAACGCATTAACATCTCCCCTGAAGTACAAAGTACTAGTGTTATCTTGAAACTCAAATTCATCCGAGTCTACGGTAAGTGTGCCGGGGTTGGCTAACACCGTCACAGGCAACGCCAAGACAAAAGCGATAAGACACGCTCTGTAGGATATTCCCTTAAGAGCCATTCTCAATGCCCCTAACTCCCTCTGTAACCCCGGCCGGCTCAAGACCTACACCCTGGATAACTGTTCTGACATCACCAAAGACCTTTAAGTTGTTATCATTGACCGAGTAAATAAGCTCACTACCCTCAACAACTACCTTCTCACCTTCTATCCTTACTCCGCTATCTGTACTTATGACCATCTTATCTATATTGTATAAAATATTGTCGGCAAATATCCTATATCCATCCGCACCGCTACCAACTACATTACCCTCAACGAAAATATCCTTAATTTTCTCATCTATCAATGCATTGTTACCACTGATCAAGATCGGGTTGCCGTCACTCTTTTTATATTTAAAGTTCACTGCCTTCAATCTGATCTTACCCAGGGTGTCCTTAACTGCGCTCTCGGCTTTGAGTTCCCATAGAACCCCGTGCTCGCTGTTGGCCGTAAAATGAACATCAGCCATCTCGGCAACTACCCCCGACTCAACCCCTTCTTGCTCTTCACTGTCTTCAGGCTGGGGGTTGCCAAAGAACAGCGCAAAAAGCATGGCCCCGACAAGAAGGAAAATAAAGACAAATAGGAGAGTCATAGTGGATTTTTTCAGGTGACCTTCCAAAGTATAATATCCCTTAAAATAAGAAAAGGAAGGGCATAAAACCACCCATCCTGTCTGTTAAAATTATAACATCTGCCAAATATACTGTAAAGGTATTTATACAGCCCAAGTGAGCGAAAAATAGAGCAAAATCAGCTCTTAAAGTACTGTTTTGTAACGTCTTTCCATTTATCCTGCGCCTTAAGTATCATCTCTATCAGCTCACGCACAGCCCCTCTGCCGCCACATTTTTCCGTAACATAATCTACCGCTTCCAGAACCTCAGGAACAGCATCCGAAACCCCCACGGAAAAACCGACTTTGCTAAGTACCGGCATATCAACAAGGTCATCCCCAATATAACAGATATCCTCGTCCTTAAGACCTGTCTTGCTCAAAAGCTCTCCATAAGTATCTAGCTTTACCTTTGCCCCCTGAAAAACGTGGGCGATGCCAAGCTCGTCAGCTCTGAAACGAACGACCTCTGATATCCTTGCCGTAATTATGCCACACTCGATGCCGGCCCTTTGGATAAGTTTTATTCCGTGACCGTCTCTCACATTAAAGCTCTTTGTCTCAACCCCCTTGTCGTTATAAACGATACTACCATCGGTCAAAACCCCGTCCACATCAAGAAGCAGCAGCTTTACATTCTTAAGTTTTTCCTTAAACTCCACTTTGTTTGCACACATAGAACTTGATCCTCCCTTTTAACCCGTAAGTGTAATATTGATCTCAGGCCTGATCATATCATCTTTACCCGCCTCAAAACAAAAGACAAAACAAGTGCCCTGATAGTTCTTCTCAAATCCTGCCTCAGACAAAGATACTGTTTCTATAGGGTACCTCATGAGCCTACACTTTGAAGACAACTCAAAGGTCAGCTCGATGCCCGAGTATGTATCTCCTATCCGTACACTTTCAACATCTTCGGTAACGGCTTTTGTCAAGAGCCCTGACTTTTTCGTTTCAGTGGATACCTCACAGTATGTAGCAGGACCGGCACATCCGGGCAGACAAACATTGAACTCAACGCTAAAGATAACCCCGCTTGAGAGAGCCGCCCCTCCGGCAGAGCCAACATCATAAGCAACCTTAAGCGATGAAGCTCCATCAAGCGTTAGCTCTTTCCTGACAAGTATCTCATCTCCGTAAGCCTTAGACTTCCTTGAAAGAACAACACCATGGCCAGTAACCTTGTGGTCATAGGCTCCGGCGTAGAAACCTCCCGGATCATCAAGGGAGCCGCACATGATGTCTTCAAGGGTCGTCTCCTTATTTATAATGCGATCCCTGAGTGAGGAGCGCCTGAGCTCATCAAAGGTAAGGCCCTCGGCAAGCCCCTCTTCCTTGAGTATAACCTTGTCGTGTATACTTTTCGTATCTCCATCGTCACCGCTCTGAGCTTCAATAATTCTCGAGTGATAGCCCTCTTTCCATCTTGTGAGGACGTTTAATATATTTACTTTCTTATCCAAACAATCCAGCTCCATAATGCTTCCGCCAAAAGCCGGGTCTATAAAGGCCGCTATTCCCTCGGAGCGAAGCTCTACATCAGGGACATTATCAAGACCTATGTCTTCTTCAAAGACCGAGTGTCCGTGGCTGTGAGAAGTTCTCTTCTCAGCATCTATTAGATTAGAATAAACCGCATGACGAAGATGGGGCAGATAGAGTCCTCCAAAAACACCGTGCCAGTACGCATCATTACACTGTGCCTTATATAGATCATCCGTGACGCTCGCGCTACACTCAATATCTGAAAAAGCCTTTCTGCTTACATGCAGCATCCTCTTGTGCATCCAGTCGCTTTCGGGATACTTTGAGAAAAAGTTTCGCCATGTGCCGCCCTGAATAAAGTTCAAGATCTTCAGACCGGCTTCACTCTTTTGGAGCTCATCTTTAACCCGACCGAACTCCTCGGAGACACTACCTGGCAAAGCCCACTGGCCCATTTCCATATAAGAGGTGGTCGGCAGGTATACCCTTCCGACAGGCCCGCTCCCGCTCATATGCTCAGAAAAAGTAACAGGCTTTAACCACTCTTTAAGTGACAGCACCCTCTCTATCGCATCCTTAAGCCATCCGTCCTTATAAACAAGTTTATCCGTACCCGGCCACACACCAAACTTCTCACCATCGTCCGCAAAGGTTACAACAGGCCGAGGCCCGGGGCTGCCTTGATACTCTGCGTTAAGCCCTCCAAGGTACTCTTCAAGTTTATCGACCGGCTCAAAAGGCATTAAGTACCTGAGCTTCTCACTCCCCGGAAAAACAGAGACCTTTCGTCCAAGGTCCTCGGTCACATGATATCCGAAGAGATCTCGTCCTGAAACACCGGACTTAATAAAATGATGATCATCCACCACCACAT
>DAOVXI010000008.1 GCA_030636245.1 Deltaproteobacteria bacterium | reverse complement strand
TATATTGTCTCTACAAAATCTCGGTCCATACCCATGGCCTCGGCAAGTTCCTTTGAAAGGAGCCCTATCCTTTTAATGTGAGCGCCCGTTTCACCGTCCTTATACTCGGCGGCAAGGTTCAGTCTTACGATGGTATCTACGTAGCTGAGCTTCAGATCTTCTGTACGCTCGGCCACCATAGACTCTAAAGTCTCGTTTTGGTTCTTGAGAAGATCGTGGTATTTTTTTAACTTAAGGTTATTTCTTATCCTGAGCGAGAGTTCCTTGGCGTCAAAGGGTTTTAAGAGATAGTCATCCGCGCCGCGTTCTATACCCTCAAGCCTGTCATTCCTGTTATCCAAAGATGTGAGCATTATGATGGGTATATGCCGAGTTTTCTCATTGTCCTTGAGTTTCTCGGTAGCTTCAAAGCCGTTCATCAGTGGCATCATGACGTCCATGAGTATCAGGTCAGGCAGCTCATTTGGAGTCAACTCCACTGCTATGCTGCCGTTGTTTGCCGTTAAAACATCGTAGCCGAGTTTATGACAGAGGGTAACGCTAAGTTTTCTCTGTCTATCATCGTCATCTACTACCAGTATCCTTGTCTTGTTATTTTCGCTTGGCTCCATAAATCCATCCCGTACCAGTCCTGTAATATTAGCCTAAAACCTCAATACCGTCCCTCAAGTTCTCAGGTAGTATTGTTCCATCTTTTGCATTGATTTCATGTTTTTCAATTATTTACTTTACATTATCCCCAGCTTAATCGCCTTCACCGCCGCCTCGGTCCGGTTTGATACCTTCAGCTTATTAAAGATACTTTTCATGTGGCTATTGATCGTATGGGTGGAGATGAATAATGTGTCGGCGATCTCCTTGTCGAACTTGCCGTTGGCTATGAGCCTGAGGACGTCCTTTTCACGATCGGTCAGAGAATCGACAACGGCGCTGCTCAGGCGGTTCGAATTGAGAACAAAGAGAAACCCTCCCCCTTTAACAGGGAGGTATTTTGAGGCACTGTCATCAATGGCAAAGCATACCGAACTGCCGTATGGGGTAGACGCCTCCACCTCCCGGTATATGAATGGGTCATATTCCTTCTGGAAAAAGCCGGTTATTTTTTTAAAAGAGCTTCTTAGTCCATCAGGGAGCTTATCTGAAGTGTCGAGTTCCGGAATGTTATCTTTAGCCAGGGGATTGCACCACAGGACATGTCCATCCCCGTCCGTTATAAGCGCCATAAATATCATCTCATCCAGTGATGGCCTGTTGAAGAATTCCATATTGACGAGCCAGCGGTATTTCTTGAAGGCATGCAGGACATAGGGCGCCACCTGCTCCCATATCTTAACCTCTTCATCTGTAAAACCGGGGGAGGTTTTTTTTGTCAGGCCGCTAACCCCCAGTAAGGCGCCCGCCTCGGAGAAGAAGAAGGATTGCAAGCCGTGGATGAAACCATACGGTTCATAAATGATCTTATATGCCTCGTCATCCTTGAAATCAAAGCCGAAGGACTCTGTTGTCCCTGTATTGTAGCCGTTCTTTAGTCCCAGCTCGATGCTCCTCTTCATCCCACGGATATCTTCTGGATTTATGTCGGTGACGTCGTTCAGGTATTTAGGTGGGTAGCCGTAATAGATGCCCCTCGGGCTGTATGTCTCTGCATCTATGCCGGTCACTACCTGGGCATCGTGGGGTATGAATTCGCTTATCGGCCTTAAGAGCTTATCTATAAAACCTTCATGGTCGTGAAGATAGCAGCACTGCCGCCTCATTTCTTTGATGAACTTACTCTCTTTTGACACACCAGCCCTCCCGGTTATTTATGACCTAAAACTGTGGAGCATTCTATTATACATAGGATCTCTTGCATACCAGATAAACATTATTTTTTAAAAATAGCAAATTTTTTTCAGCGATTTTCCGAATGGTATCAAGATGATACACGGTTTGATGGTAAAAAACTCACTAATATCCGCTATGGATAAGGACTTGAGTTTTGTGGTTTTATAATCAGCATAGAAATTTAATTGTTTTGATAGAGAGGAAGGGTGATGGACTCGGCCGTGGCCCTTTTTTCGTTGTCTTACCCGGATTGTGCTAAAAAGTTAAATTCAAGGCTGGTTTTTTAAGGTGGAGCCTTTCCAGATGGCATATACAACCGGTATTACTATCAGGGCAAGAAGCGTTGTCGTTATCATGCCGCCGACCATAGGGGCTGCGATCCTTTTCATAACTTCGCTTCCCGTGCCGCCGCCCCACATTATCGGAAGCAGTCCTCCAATGACAGCCCCTACCGTCATAATGATTGGCCTTAAGCGTTTTGTTGTGCCAACTATTATTACTTCATTAAGCGCTGTGCTGTTAAGCATCCCTCCTTCTAGAGTTTGTTTATTGTATGACATGTTGAGATATACAAGCATTAGTACAGCTATCTCAGCGGAAACACCTGCAAGGGCGATGAAGCCCACTCCCGAGGCGATGCTAAGGTTATACCCGAGCAAAAACATTATCCATACCCCTCCTGCTGCGGCAAAGGGCATCGAGAGCATTACAATAAGACACTCTGTCAAGTTCTTGAAGTTTAAGAAAAGAAGTAAGAATATAATTGCAAAGGTAAGGGGTATGACAAACTTTAACCGCTCCTTTGCGCGTTCCATGTATTCATATTGACCGCTCCATGTAATGGAGTACCCGGCAGGAACCTTAAGTTCCTTATCGAGTAAAGCTTTTGCTTCATTTACATATGTACCGATATCTATATCTTTTATGTCAATATAAACCCATGCGTTAAGTCTTGCGTTCTCGCTCTTTATGGCAGGAGGGCCTTTTGTTATCTTTATATCCGCTACAAGCGCCATTGGAATATGTTCGCCGCGCGGGGTTGGGATGAGGATCCTCTTAAGGCTTGCAATATCGTCACGGTGCTCCCTGCCGTATCTTAAGTTTACGGGATAGCGTTTAAGCCCTTCAACCGTATAGGTAATGTTCATGCCTCCGATGGCGGATTGAATAATATCTTGAATATCTCCAACGGTTAGGCCATACCTTGCCGCCTCTGCCCTGTTTATCTCAAAGTCAATATAGTTGCCGCCAACAACACGTTCTGCAAAGACAGACTGGGTGTTTGGATGTGATGCAATGATGCCTTCTATCTCTTTTCCGATCCTCTCGATTACTTCGAGGTTTCCCCCGGCTACTTTAATTCCCACAGGGGTTTTAATTCCTGTTGAGAGCATGTCAATACGGGTCTTAATTGGCATGGTCCATGCGTTTGTTACGCCGGGGAAGTTAATTGCATTGTCCATCTCTTTTGTAAGTGTTTCAATCGTCGTACCACGACGCCACTCTGATTTGGGCTTTAGCGTTATTATGGTTTCAAGCATTGAAAGCGGGGCCGGGTCCGTAGCAGTTTCTGCACGCCCGACTTTTCCGAAAACATGATTTACCTCAGGGAATGTTTTAAGTATCTTATCAGTTTGCTGCAGGATCTCCTTTGCCTTTGAAATAGAGATGCCGGGCATTGTAGTCGGCATATACAGTATGTCTCCTTCGTTTAGCGGCGGCATGAACTCGCTCCCAAGTTTTTTCAGTGGAACAAGAGATGCGATCATAAGTAATATCGAGATAATGATTACTATGCGTTTATGAAGAAGTACATTTTTTATAATGGGGCTATAAAGTTTTATAAGAAATTTGTTTACCGGGTTTAGAGAGTCAGGCCTTATTTTTCCTTTTATAAGGTATCCCATCAGCACCGGCACAAGTGTTATGGCAAGTATGGCGGAGGCGGCCATTGCGTAAGTTTTTGTAAAGGCAAGCGGGGCAAAGAGACGGCCTTCCTGAGCTTCAAGCGTGAAGACCGGAAGGAAAGAGAAGGTTATAATAAGCAGGGAGAAGAAGAGGGAAGGCCCAACCTCCTTTGCGCTTTTTGCTATGGCAGCCCATCTTTCCTTTGCTTTGTTGTCTTCAAGGTGTCTGTGAGCATTCTCTATCATTACAATTGCCGCATCTATCATGGCTCCGATCGCAATAGCGATCCCCCCAAGGCTCATGATGTTTGCGTTTATACCTTGATAGCGCATGATGATAAAGGAAATGAGTATGGCGGTAGGGATCGTAAGGATGGCAACAAGAGCGCTTCTAAAATGCAAAAGGAAGATAAAACATATTAGTGCAACAACGATACTTTCTTCTATGAGCTTTATTTTAAGTGTCTTAACAGAGCTCTTTATTAATGTTGAGCGGTCATAGACCGGTACGATCTCAACACCTTTTGGGAGTCCCTTTTTAAGCTCCATAAGTTTTTCTTTAACATTGTCTATTACTTTAAGAGCATTCTCGCCGTAGCGCATGACGATTATTCCACCCGCAACCTCGCCCTCGCCGTCAAGCTCCGCTATGCCACGCCTAAGTTCCGGTCCAATGTGTACATTGGCAACGTCACGTATCCTTATTGGTATTCCCTTAGAGCCAACGCTTATAGGGATACTTAGAATATCTTCAATGGAGTTTATGTATCCAAGACCTCTTACCATGAACTCGGTCTCGGCCATCTCAACAACTCTGCCGCCGACATTGTTGTTGGAACGCATGATAGCGTGCTTGATCTTTGTAAGCGGTATGTTATATGCGATCAACTTCATCGGGTCGACTTCGACCTGGTACTGCTTTACAAAGCCTCCAATACTTGCAACCTCTGAAACGCCCGGAACGGTTTGAAGCTCATAACGTAAGTACCAGTCCTGAATGCTTCTAAGGTCTGATAGGTCTTGAGTGCCGCTTTTATCAGTCAGGGCATATTCGTATACCCAGCCAACGCCTGTCGCATCAGGGCCAAGCGTTGGGCTTACTCCCTTTGGAAGTTTTCCGGAGACATAGTTCAGGTTTTCAAGGACCCGACTCCTTGCCCAGTACATATCTGTTTTGTCATCAAAGATTATATAGACAAAGGAGAAGCCGAAGAATGAGTATCCTCGAACGGTCTTTGCGTTAGGCACGGCTAGCATCGCGGTTGTAAGAGGGTATGTTACCTGGTCTTCGACAACTTGCGGAGCTTGGCCGGGGAACTCTGTATAGACAATGACCTGAACGTCAGATAAGTCCGGAATGGCATCAAGCGGGGTTTCCTTCATGGAGACAATACCCCAGCCAAAAAGCACGGCGGTTATAAGGAGAACAAGAAATCTGTTCTTTATGGATAGCTCTATTATTTTTTCAATCATTTTGTATGCACTTAAAGGTCGTGGCCCATGCTCTCATGGTTCATTTCATCACTTACTTCTTCTTCGTGCCCCATGTCATCATGAACCATTTCATCATGGCTCATATCTTCATGGTTCATGTCCTCATGCGTCATGCCATCATGTTCCATATCATCATGATCCATATTCTCCTCAGGGCTCTCGCTTAGCATTTTTGAGATGGCTTCTTTCAATTTGCTCTCGGAGTCTATGAGGAACTGTGCGGAGGTAACAATGACCTCACCTTCGTTTACTCCTTCCTTTATTTCATAGTAGCCTTCGGCCTCTGCTCCAAGAACGATCTCCTTTGCCATAAATTTCCCCTCGCCAACTGTGACGATGACAATATTCCTTTCACCTGACCTTATTACCGCCTCTGTCGGTACAACGGTAATATTTTTACCAATAACCGTTTTGATGGTTATGTTCGAGTACATATCAGGCTTAAGCTTCAGCTCAGTATTTTTAAAAACAAGTCGTACCTTGTTGGTTCTTGTCTTTGCCTCCATGAAGGGATATATAAAGGAAACCTCTCCAATGAATACCTCGCCCGGATAGGCCGTAAGCGTTATCTCAGCGTTCTGGCCTACCTTTACAAGCGATATTTCATGTTCATAAATATCGGCGTAAACCCATACGGAGGATATGTCCGCTATGGTATAAAGTCGTGTGCCGGGCCTTATGTACATGCCTTCGGTAACCGGTTTTTCCGTTACGACGCCGGTTGCAGGGGAGTGGATGTGAAGGGTGCGAAGAACCTTACCGCCTTCTTCAAGTTCTTTAATTTGATGTGCAGGCACGTCCCACAGCTCAAGCTTTTTTCTGCTAAGTTCCCTTAGAGAGTCCATATCGACTGTTGTTATATCGTCCTTGCTCTTAAGGGCCATCAGATATTCTTCCTGCGCGGATATAAGGGCGGGGCTGTAAAGCTCCAGCAGTATGTCATTCTTTTTAACGTTCATTCCGGTATAATCCACATAGAGTTTTTCTACCCAGCCATCCACCTTCGAGTGAACTGTTGCAACACGTTTCTCGTCATAATCGATCCTTCCGATCGTTTTAATTGTTTTCTCAAGCTTTATTTTCTTAACCGTCGTTGTTTTTACGCCAATGTTTTGGACAACGGTTGGGTCTATGCTTATAACGCCTGCCTCGGTAGATGTTTCAGTGCCTTCATATACGGGGATAAGCTCCATTCCCATGGGTGACTTTCCGGGCTTGTCTTTAATATATGTAGGATCCATCGGAGCCTGCCAATAGAGAACTCTCATCACCTTGGAGGCATTTTTACCATTCTCGCCGAGTTGTCTATTCTCATTGGAGAGAAAAAATTTCATGCCAATCGCGCCTATAACAACCCCGACAATAACAGCGATAACTATGTAGATATTTTTTTTCATCATCATATGGCTTCCTTGATATTAAGTTTCACTCCTGTAAGTTTTTCAAGCTCCGCGATGCTTATCATATGGTCTGTGAGTGCACGCTCATATACAAGCCGGAACCTTAACCACATGCTCTGAGTCTCAAGCAGCCTGGCTAACTTTTCCTCACCGCTTGAGTAGCGAGCTTTTGCAAGCCCTGCAGAGCTTTTTGCCTCCGGAACGAGGCTTGTGCCGTAAAGTTTTATTATCTCAGTGGTGTTCGTATACATTGAAAAGAGACGTGTGACGTTGTCGCTTACTTCATTTATGGTACTTATCTTTGTGCTTCTTGCAGCATCGATCTTCATTGTAGAAGCTTTTACTTCCTTACTATTCTTTCTGAACCAAAGAGGAATATTGATGCTAAACATAACAGCTGTTGCGTCACGCCCCCCACCGATCACGCTGTAGTCAGGTTCTCCGATAGATGTGTGGTTTACGCCGATGCTGAAGTCGGGTAAGTACCGAAGTCGTGCCAGTTTTTTCTTAAGCTCATTTTTTTCAATCTCAAGTTTTGATGCTCTTACGCCATCATGGTTTGCTTTGGCAAACTCCGTTAGATCATTTAAGCTAAATATAAGTTCAACACGCTCTAACTTTTCTGTTTTAAGCTTTAAAGAAGCAGGGTCGGTGTTTGTAAGAGCTCCTATACGCGAGATGATATGTGTACGGGTGTCATTTAGTTTTATAAGCTCAAGTACCGCACCGGCATATTGGTTTTGGGCGCGGACAACCTCATCCAGTTTGGCAAGATCAAGTCCGTAGTTCTTTTTGCTTATATCCTTAAAGTACGCAAGGATCTTTTTATTCTCCCCTGCTATCTCTATTGCTTTAGTAATGTAGCAAAGCTCATAGTATGACCTTTTTATATCAGCTGTGATCTCTTTTTGAAGCAGCTCATACTTTGACTTTGCAATAAGAGCTTCTTTCTTTGCTATTTTACCTTTAAGCGAAAGCTTGCCCGGAAAGGGAAGTTTTTGAGTTATCTTGAAGACCTGATCCTGCGGGCCAAGCCTGGTCTCTATCGCATCAATTGGGTATGTGTATGAAAACACCGGGTCGTTAAGAGCCTTTTCCGTGTAGTAGCGTTGCTCCTCACTTTTCCAGCTGTGATAAGCCGCCTTTAACTTTGGGTTACGGTCCAGAGCTATTTGTATCAACAGAGGCAGGGCTATCTCTTCGGTTTCTGTGTCGGACGCAAAGAGCTGTCCTCCCTGCAGAAGAATGATGGCGATACAAATAAATAAACTTAATTTTATTGAAGGTACTTTCATAGAGCTCTCTACTTAAGGGTAGCCTCAACATCAAAGGTTGTAGTCTTCTCTGCCCTGGTTATCTCTATCGTAAGTTTATAGGTGCCGCTTTCAGTAAGCTCGGTTGAGTTCATATATGAGTAGATTTCTCCCATCTTCATTCCCATAAGCTTAACCTCAACCTCTTTACCGCTTGGGTAGGTTACAAGCACCTTAGCCGTAGCATCTGTTATCACTTTGTTTGTGTCAACGTCCTTTATGTAGACATCTACCATCTTTGGGGAGACTATTATAGAAGCTTTAATGCTGTCTATTGTCTTTACCGTTTTGTATGCAGCAAAGGCATGGTTTGCCGTAAGCACTAAAGCTGTAAACACTAATATCGCAGATGTTATTTTGGTGTTGTGAAGATCGAGTCTTTTTAAATAGTTTTTCATTGTGCCCTCCGTTTATTCTACGTAGCGTAGAATTTAATATCAAAAAAAATCTATCTGTGGTTGTGGTGCTTATTTTCGCAGTGGTCCACGCACTCAGCTCCCGAGCTGTGATGGTGCGTCGGACAGTACTCCTTTGTACATCCCTCAATAGAAGTTACGGTGCCCGCCATAATGGGTAACGCCGTGAAGACGATCAGGGCGATCGCAATGAGGGTGCTCTTTAGCGCTGTCTTTATCGGAAGCTTTGTATGCTGCAGGCTTGACTCGCCGATAAGTATTTTGATGCGTTCTTTTACGCTTCCTTTTCCCTTAAGTGAAGCATGAGCATAGGTGTTACTTCTTTTGTAGAATTGTCCTGTAACTTTTATAAGTGCGCTTGCAAGCTCAAGCGGTTGTCCGGTCTTTTTTATAACAGAGATGTCCGCATCAAGCTCCCTTTGAATAAGCGCCTCCGTCATGAACCACTTCCCAATGGGAAGATAAAACAAGGTATCCTTAAGTAGCGTAAAGAAGAGAAAACGAAGCGGGTCGTATGATCTTTTGTGATGAGCTTCATGAAGAATAACGCTTTGAAGTTCTTCCCTTGAAAGTGCGCTGATGATGCCGGTCGAGATAAATATCCGTGGTCTGAAAAGTCCATATGTGAAGGCGAACTGCCTTGAAGGGTCTTTAACAAGAACGACTCCGAGGTCTTTGTCTATAAGGTTAAGTCCTTTTAGGGCCAGGCGGCTTCTTATAACCCCGAGTGTTGCTTTTATGAGCGCAAAGATAAGGCCGCCTGCGACAACTCCGACACCTGACCACATGGCTAATGTTTTTAGTATGGTAACGTAGGGAAGACACGCAAGCATAATGCTTTCACACCATCTTGTAAGCTCTGCAACCCATACCTCTATATTCGAAACGCTTATAGAAAGAACAACCAAAGCGGTTAGAATAAAAGCAATGAGCACTAATGGTGTATATGTAAGAAGTTTATTTGGTTTCAAGTTCACGTTTTTTAGCCTTTATAAGTTTAGAAAGTTTTTCAAGTTCATCGGGGTCGGACTCGGCCAGAACATCTACAAAGTTGGCAGAGGCATAACCGCCGCCCATATCAAGGATTCCCTTCAGGACCTCCTTGCTGACCATCTCAGAGAATTCCATCTTTGAGTGGGAAGGAGAGAAGTGGTAGCTACCGTTTACCTTTTCTTTTTTTACAAGTTTTTTTTTCGAGAGTCTTTCAAGTACAGTAAGAACGGTCGTGTAGGCAATCTTCTTGTCTTTAACATTAAGAAGGTTTAGGACCTCTTTACCGGTCACTTCACCCTTGTCCCAGAGTACTTCCATAACGTCCTCTTCAAGGTGCCCGAGTACTTTTCCGAGTCCACTGTCAGCAGCCCGGAATGTTTTTATGATATTCGTCTCCATATATAGATTCTATTCTACAATAGGTAGAATGTCAAGGAGATGAATCCAATAGTATTGTTTTTAGCCTAACCCCCCCCCTCATAATCCGAAGGCCGTAGCCCTTTTTTCGTTGTTTGCCCGGATTGTGGTAAAATTGTTTTGAATACGTGCTTAAGGAAAACTAATGTTAAATGATGCTCGAATGATAATAGAGGTTCTGGATAAGAAGGGGTTTGAGTCCTACTTCGTTGGCGGATGTGTGCGTAATATGATGATGAAAAGGCCTTTAAGCGATGTCGACATCACCACTGCGGCAAAGCCCGAAGAAGTAGTGGAGACCTTTTCAGCGGAAGGTATTCATGCGATACCTACCGGCATTAAGTACGGTACCGTAACGGTGATCCTCGACGGGGTCAACTTTGATGTTACGACCTTTAGAAAAAAAATCTCTATGGACGGAAGACGCAGTAGCGTGGAGTTCGGCACCTCGCTTGAAGAAGACCTGCTTAGGCGCGACTTTACAATGAACGCCATAGCGTACTCCCCTAAAGACGATAGTTTTATAGATCCTTACAATGGAACAGAGGATATCAAGGCTAAGGTCATAAGGGCTGTAGGAGTTCCGATCGAGCGTTTTAGAGAAGATTATTTAAGGATGATAAGGGCACACAGGTTCCAAGCGACACTGGGATTTGATATAGAGAATAAAACTCTCGATGCTTTGTATTGCGCTGCAAGAGAAGATTGGCAGGGACTGATCTCTCCTGAAAGGATAAGAGAAGAGTTCAATAAATGTATTAAGAGGGCCGAGGAGCCCTCCGTCATGTTCGAGGGCATGAGGAAGAGCGGCCTGTTGCAGGAGATACTTCCCGAGCTTACAGAGTGCTTTGGCTTTGAGCAAAACAGATACCACGAGTATGATCTTTATTGCCATACCCTTCGTACCGTTGACGGGGTCTTTAAAGAGTATGACCTTATACGTTGGTCCGCGCTCTTTCACGACCTCGGAAAGATCAGCGCCTGTAATAATTACGGTCCCGATGCCACCTTCTACGGTCATGAAAGGGGCTCGGCGGATATAGCTTTAAGGATCATGAAGAGACTTAAGTTCAGTAACGAGGCGATCCATAAGGTTTTAAGCCTGGTGAAGTGTCATATGCTTCAGTACACCGATGATATGAAGGACTCATCCGTTAGGAGGCTCGTCGCCTCGGTCGGAGTAGAAAATATCGAAGATCTCTGTACGCTCTGGTCCGCTGATAAGAGAGCAAAAGGTCACGTGCAACCTCAGGAAGGGGTAGGTGAGTTCAAGGCTATTCTTGAGAGGCTTGAAAGTATGAGCGCAGAGGAAAAGATCTTCAAGGTAAAGGACCTTGCTATCGGTGGTAAAGAGGTAATGGAGATAAAAGGAATACCCTCATCCCCTGAGGTGGGTGAGGTGCTTCATGAACTCTTTGATGCAGTGCTTGAGGACACTACGCTTAATACCAATGAGAAGCTTAGAGAGATGGTACTGAAGATGTAGTTTAGAAGTAATACAGTGGAATTTATGGTATTTTTATATTATCATTTTTGTACTATCTAAGAAAAAAACAACTTTAGTCGAGGTGGCGTGAATGGAAGATATATTCAGGTTTTCGGATGAGCTGGGACCGACAAAGATCATACATGTTTATGAACCCTCGATAGGACTTAAGGGGGTACTTGTTGTGGACAACGTGGCCACGGGCCCCTCGATAGGCGGACTCCGCATGGCAGCGGATGTAAGCACAGAGGAGTGCGTCCGTTTGGCCAGGGCGATGACCTTGAAAAACGCCGCGGCTGAGCTGCCTCATGGCGGCGGCAAAGCGGTTCTCTATGGTGACCCGAGAATGCCCATAGAGGAGAAGGAGCGACTGATCCGCGGTATGGCCTGCGCCCTTAGGGATATAAAGGAGTACATCTTTGCCCCTGACATGGGAACGAATGAGGAGTGCATGGCCTGGATAAAGGACGAGATCGGCCGTGTAGTCGGATTGCCCCGGGAGGTCGGCGGGATACCCCTTGATGAGATCGGTGCAACGGGATGGGGCTTAAGCCATGTCGCAGAGATAGCGGTAAAGCGCTGCGACTTCAATCTAAAGGGTGCAAGGGTAGTGGTCCAGGGATTTGGCGCTGTGGGTATCCACGCCGCAAGGTTCCTTTCTGAGAAGGGTGCCGTGCTTGTAGGTGTGGCCGACAGCAGGGGCTCTAGCTATAATCCGGATGGACTAGATATCGATGCATTAACGGAGCTTAAGAAGGCCGGAAAAAGTGTTGCAGAGTATGAGGACGGCAAGGGGATGGAGCGCGAAGCGGTTATTGGTATGGAGTGCGATATCTGGATCCCGGCTGCACGGCCGGATGTTATTAACGAAGGTAACGTTCATCTTCTTAAGACAAAGCTCGTTATCTGTGGTGCCAATATTCCCATAACAGCAGGCGCTGAAAAGACACTCCATGAAAAGGGGATACTCTGTGTGCCCGACTTCATAGCCAACGCCGGAGGGGTTATCTGTGCTGCGATGGAGTATGAGGGCTCTACTCAGGCTGCGGTCTTTCAGGCGATAACCGAAAAGATAAGACGGAACACTGAAGAGGTATTGAGTCAGGCTTCGATGAAGAATATCCTGCCCAGAGCTGCGGCGGTCAAGCTAGCAACAGAGCGGGTTAAGAAGGCGATGGGTTTTAGGCGTTTCTCAATTTTTTAAGGAGGCAAGATGTACCGTATCCGTTTCCACGGGCGCGGCGGACAGGGGATGAAGACGGCAAGTCGCATCCTGGGTACCGCATTTTTTCTCGAGGGCTTTGAGGTTCAGGACGCGCCCCGCTATGGCGCGGAACGTCGCGGTGCTCCGATATTCGCTTATGTACGTGCCTCAAAGGAGGCGATAAACGAGCGGGGCATAATCAAAGAACCCGGCCTTGTCATTGTCGCTGACGATACCCTTGTGGCCATGCCGGCCGCTGGCGTGTTGCAAGGCGTTACCGAAGACACCGTTATTCTCATAGTAAGTGTTATTGAAGCCGAACTCTGGAAAGATAGGCTTAACTTTCCGGGCAGAGTGCTTACCGTTATCCCGCCTGGTGAGGGCCAATCGCATGAGCGCGCCTTTACAGGAGGCGCTATAGCCGGAGCCGCAGCGCGTCTTACGGGCGCGGTATCTAAGGCTTCCCTTGAGGAGGCCATAAGGGAGGAGCTTATCCCTCTCGGAACTAAAGTTGTTGAAGAAAACCTTGAAGATGCTCTAAGCGTTTATGAATTCATGGCCGAGCATGAAGGGTGCGTCGCTCCGGGTACAGCAATAGCGGTAGAGGGTTTTACCCCTCCCAACTGGGTTGAGCTTCCCTTTGAAGACGCACGCCTCTCTTCTCCGGCCATCCACGCTGAGGCAACGAGCGAACAAATTAAGACGGGGCTTTGGCGTACCGTGCGTCCTGTTATAGACTACGAACTATGTAACCGCTGCTCTTGGCTCTGCAGTACCTTTTGCCCGGAGAGTGCCATAAGCGTCAATGAAGATGGTTTTCCAGAGATAGATTACGAGCACTGTAAGGGTTGCATGATATGCATGACCCAGTGCCCGCCTCATGCCATAAGCGGTGTGTTGGAGCGTGAGGCTAAAGGAGGGGAGGACAATGAAACGTAGGCTCCTTACGGGAAATGGCGCTGCAGCCTGGGGTGCGAGACTGGCCAATGTTGATTACGTGCCAGCCTTTCCCATTACACCACAAACAGAGATAATCGAGACCCTTGGTAGCTGGATCGATTCAAAAGAGATGGCCGGCCGTATGGTCACGCTGGAGTCAGAGCATTCGATGGTCACGGCAGCCGGGGCTGCGGCAGCCACAGGCGTGCGTGTCTTTACCGCAACATCGAGCCAGGGACTTCTTTACGCAATGGAGATGCTCTATACCGTTGCCGGTTGGAGGGCACCCTTTGTTATGGTAAATGTTTCGCGCGGACTTTCTGCCCCTATTACCCTGGAGCCGGACCATAACGACATACTTGCCGCAAGGGACTCGGGTTTTCTGCAGATACATGCGGCCACCTGCCAGGAGGTGCTCGATAGCGTACTTATGGCCTATCGTCTTTCAGAGGACGCGCGGGTGCGGCTCCCGGTCATAGTGAACCTCGATGGTTTCTACCTCTCCTTTACGAGGGAGCCGGTAGAGGTGCCGAAGGAGGATAAGGTTTTAAGTTTTCTCCCGCCCTTTGATCCGGAAAACATCCGCTTTCGCGCAAGCACGCCGATAAGCCAGGCTGTTGCGGTACTCGGGGGAGGACCCTACTCCTACTTCCGTTACGAGACACACCTTGCAGCCCTTAACGCACTTTCTGTATTCGATGAGATCTCCGTTGAGTTTGGCCGCTTCTTCGGTAGAAGCTTTGATGCCGTGGAGGCTTACCGTACAGAGGATGCCGAGTTCGTCTTTGTTATGATGGGCTCTTTTGCCACAAAGGCAAAGGAGGCTACCGACAGGCTGCGCGAGGCGGGCTGGCTAGTAGGTCTTGTACGCCCAAAGCTCTTTAGGCCCTTTCCAAAGGAACACTTTCTAAAGCTTCTTAAAGGGAAAAAGGGGATAGCGGTGATAGACCAGAACATATCCATGGGTAAGGGTGGTGTTCTATACACCGAGCTTGCCTCTGTGCTGTATGGCAGCTTGGATGATGGTCCTGTCATGGCGAGCTTTATAGGCGGGCTTGGAGGGCGAGATATCAGCAGCGAGGAGTTCTTTGAGATAGCCAAGGTTATCCGCCGTGCTGCCGAAGAGGGTAAGGCCCCTCCACCGAGGCTACTCTATACAGAGGAGGAGCTTAGAGAGATGAGAAAGCTTCAGGTGATAGCGAACGCCGAACGTAACCAAGCGGGGAAGCGAGTGGGTAAAAAAGATGAGTGAGGAAACCTTCAAGAGTGTAAAGGATCTGCCGTCAACAAGGCTTCTGTGCGGCGGTACTCCTATGTGTTCCGGTTGCGGTGCTCTCGAAGCGCTCCACGAGATATACGATATCCTTGGCAAGAAGACGGTCTTTGTAAACGCGGCAGGCTGCATGACCCTTCTATCCATATATCCCTTTACCCCCTTCCGCGGTTCATGGCTCTATACGGCCATGGCCTCTGCTCCGGCCGGAGCTCAAGGGGTAAGGGACGCGCTTGATATTCTGATCGAGAAAAAACAAATGCCCCCGGAGGATGACCTGCAGGTGGTGGTGCTGACAGGCGACGGCGCGGCTTATGGTATGGGGCTCTCTTCAACCAGCGCGGCGATCGACCGGGAGTTGGATTTTCTATATATCTGTTACGACAACGAGGGGTACGGCAACACGGGTCAGCAGTTCTCGGCCGCAACGCCGCACGCGGCAAAGACCGCAACAAGCAAGGGACCCCGCGGTTACCCGGGTTACAAAAAGGATCTCTTTTCAATATGGGCGGCACACAAACCGCCCTACGTTGCTACGGTAGTCGGTTCAGAGCCTCTGGACCTTGCTAAAAAGATAGAGAAGGCAAGTGAGCTTAAAGGCCCTCGGCTCATAATAGCATTTTCTCCATGTCCGACCGGCTGGGGCTTTGACCCAAAGCTATCGGTTGAGATAGGGAAGCTTGCGGTAAAGAGTGGTGTGTGGCCGCTCAAGGAGTATATAGACGGGAAGGTAATCCATACCAAGATCCCCCGTAAGAGGGTGCCTGTGGAGGAGTACTTGAAGGTACAGGGACGCTTCTCTCATCTCTTTTCGCCAAAGCGTAACGAAGAGCTCATCTCTGAGATCCAGGCCAGGGTTGATGCCTACTGGAAAGAAGTAGAAGGGTAACGTCCTACCTTGTAGCGGCCTTGCCCGTAAGGGCGGCAGAAGGGGCTTAAGGTCTTTTATGGATACGGTCAAGAAAAGTTACTTCAATCAGGGCGGAACGACCCCGCTACTTGAGGAGACGATCCCGGAACACTTCTCAGGTGTCGTAAGGAGTTTTCCTTCAAGCGAGGCAGTTGTATCCATCCCGCAGAATAGGCGCTTAAAGTACATTGAACTCGCCGAGTCTGTCGACAGGCTTGCCCGCGGTTTACTTGCAATGGGTTTTACCAAAGGTGATCGTATCGGGGCCTGGTCTACGAATAACATCGAGTGGCTTACCCTCCAGATAGCCACCGCCCGCATCGGCGCCATACTTGTGAACATTAATCCCGCCTACAGGCCAAAGGAGCTTGAGTACGCGCTTAGGCGTTCCGAGATCCAGGGCCTCTTTACCATACCTTCTTTTAGAAAAAGCAATTACGTGGAGATGCTCCTCACCCTTATCCCGGAGCTAAAAGATAAAGCCTCCTGTAATGACGAGCTTTGTTCCGAGGCGTTCCCTGCCCTTAAGCATGTGGTCCTTTATGATCCTTTGGAGCCGGAGAAAACAGAGAGGCCCTACGAGGGCTTTATCCTGTGGCAGGAACTCCTTCAGGCAGGTTGCGACATCTCCATGCAAAAACTGGATGAGTTAACAGCAACCCTCGATACGCATGACCCGATAAACATCCAGTACACCTCAGGCACAACGGGCTTTCCAAAGGCCGTGCTCCTTACCCATCATAACATCTTAAATAACGCCTTCTTCTCTGCCAAGGCGCTCCACTTTACAGAGGCCGACAGACTTTGTGTCCCCGTGCCATTTTACCACTGCTTTGGTATGGTGCTCGCAAACCTGCTTTGTCTTTCTGTTGGGGCGTGTGTCGTCATACCATGCGAGCACTTCGACGCGCTTGCTGTTTTGAAAGCCATAGAGGCCGAAGAATGCACTGCCATTCACGGTGTTCCGACCATGTTCATAGCAGAGCTTGAGCATCCTGACTTTAAAGACATAGACACCTCAACGCTTCGGACCGGTATTATGGCCGGCGCTCCGTGCCCCCCTGCTCTTATGAAGCGTGTTATGGAGGAGATGCACTGCTCTGAGATACTTATCGGTTATGGCCAGACAGAGGCATCCCCGCTTACACACCTGACATTAAGGGATGACACTTTTCAGAGGCGGATCGAGACCGTTGGAAAGAGTCTACCGCACCAGGAGGTCAAGGTGGTCGATGTGTCAAGCGGTGAGACCCTTCCGCTCGGCAAGGTTGGCGAGGTATGCTTTCGCGGTTACCATGTCATGAAGGGTTATTATAATGACCAGGAGGCCACGACCTCTGCTCTTGATGATGACGGATGGCTTCACTCAGGTGACCTCGGTAAGATGGACGAAGAGGGTTATCTCCGGATCACCGGAAGGCTAAAGGAGATGATCATCCGCGGTGGCGAGAACATATACCCAAGGGAGATAGAGGATCTGATATTTACCCACCCAAAGGTGGCAGAGGTGGCGGTCTTCGGTGTGCCCGATGATTTTTTTGGCGAGGAGCTCATGGCTTGGATAGAGCTTCATGCGGGAGAGAAGGCTACGGAGGAGGAGATCCGTGAGTTCTGCACCGGTAAGATAGCGCACTTTAAGATCCCAAAGTACATACGCTTTGTCGAGGAGTTTCCCATAACCGTCACGGGGAAGCTTCAAAAGTTCCGTATGAGGGAGATGGCGATCGAAGAGATGAAAAGAGAGTCTTAGGCAGACGGCAGGCCCTTCTGGATAATGTTACTTTTCTTTTTGTAAAACCAAACCTTACATTGATTTTATTGAAGTCGATTCTACGATCGGGCGAGTAAGGATCGAGAATAACCAAGGTGTGCCTATAATACTCAAGATAAGATTTGTCGGCAATCGGGCCCACGGGCCATTATGTTGTGCTATAATTTTAACATCACCTCGATATCTCCTTGATATCTTCTTGTATATCTCCTCGATATCTTCTTGATTTCTTCTTGTTGTTCCATACACACACAATAGAACGGGCGTACAAAACTGCTTTTATAACCTTAAGTATAAAAGACGGTTTATTTTATTATTAGTGGTGTTATGACTGGGATGGGCGAGAAAGGGGGAGAAGATGAGGATAACTAAAGGAGTATTTCTTTTTTTATTGTTATGTCTTATGTCCGTGGGGGTACTTTTCGGGGCCACGGCCTGCACGAAAAAGAATATCGTGTCGCTCTCTGTAGAGAGCGTTCCGGGAAGTGAGGAGTTCGTCCGGCCGTCAATGACGGGAATCGAGTTTGCCCTTTCAGGTGGGGTAATCCTGGAAAGCTCGGAGCCGGTAAGGCTCAGCCTGCCCTTCGACTCCTCTACCAAAATGCTCGCGATGAGCATCACCTCAGAAGCCCGCTTGGCGGAAGTGACGATAAGGGGCCTCTCTCCGGATGAAACTTACTACAAGTATGAGGATGATTACCATAAAGGGGAGGTCTTCATGACCGATCCTGCCGGAGACTTCACCTACGTGCAGGATCTCTCTATGCCCCGCCTTGTCTTCATTCAGGACGTTCCCGGGACCAGCTTCATTAAAGATGACGTTGCGGGCGGGGACTGCCAGAGCATAGGCTACTGGGACGTTGGGACCAAGACCTGCACCCTCACGGGTGACGTGAACGGATCCATACAGGTAGACGCAAACAACGTAACCCTGGATGGCGGGGGGCACACTCTTAGTGGCGGGGGCTCCGGCACAGGGGTATACCTCTACATGAGGACCGGTGTCACGATAAGGCATCTCAACGTGACCAACTTCACCACCGGGGTCCAGCTCTATCTTTCGAGCAACAACACGCTGGAGAATATAACGGCGAGCTCGAACACGGAGAACGGCATTCTGCTTTACTCCTCGGGCCTTAACGCCCTTTCCGGGAATACGGCTAATTCTAACAAGATCGGCATGTACCTCTACTTCTCGGCCATGAACACCCTTACCGGGAACACGGCCTTCCAAAACGCAGACTACGGCATAGTCCTCTACTCATCAGCAGATAACGAGCTACAGGCGAACAACGGCTCAGTGGCGAGTTTCGCGCCCCAGGCAACGGAGCCCTCGGCAGGGCCGCCTGCACCAGCCCTGCCCGGGAGGCTCGAGGTTGTTGGCACCCACTTCGAAGTCTCGGGGAGCGGTGTTCTCAACCTCACCCTCGACAGCACCCACCCGGTGAAGCTCTCTTTCGAGTCAGCCCCCGATAAGGTAGTGATGCACGTGGAGACTGCCTCGACCGCCGCATCCACGGTCATGAGCATAACCGGCCTTGCACCGGAGACGACATACCACATGTATGAGGACGACTTCCACAATCATACCCCCTTCACGACCGACGTAGCGGGGAGCTACACATATGTCCAGGACCTCTTGATGCCGCATCTCGTATTCATCCAGACCAGGAAGGGGACCAAGTACTTAAGTGACAACGCCACGGGCGGTGACTGCACGTCCATAGGGAGTTGGGACGCTGGGAGCAGGACCTGCACTTTCACGACCGACGTCAATGAAATGATCCAGATAGACTCGGACAATATAATCATCGACGGAAACGGTTATACCGTCTCAAGTGGATCGTGGACAGGGGTCTACCTCCCCAGGAGGACCGGGGTCACCGTAAGGAACCTTACATTAACAGGGCTTTCTAGCGGAATCTATCTCTTCTCTTCCAGTGGAAACACTCTGGAAAACAACACGGTAAGCTCGAACTCTTACGGAATCTATCTTTTCTCTTCCAGTGGAAACACCATCTCAAATAACATATTAAGCTCGAACAAGGTTGGGATCTTTCTTTACGGGTTTGGCGGAAACACCATTTCAAACAACATAGACGACTCGAACGCGATCGGTATCTATATTCACTCCTCGAGCGGAAACACCGTCACAGGCAACACGGCAAACTCGAACAATATCGGAATCTTTCTTGCGTCCAATTCGGAAGGAAATACCGTCACAGGCAACACGGCGAGCTCGAACGTAATCTGGATCTATCTCGTGTACTCCAATGGAAATGTCATTTCAAAGAACACGGTCGACTCAAACGCGATCGGAGCCATACTCTGGGATTCCAGTAACAACCAGAGCTACAATAACAATTTTATCAACAACACCACTCAGCTCCTTGTTTATGACGGAAGCGGAAACATCTTTAACCTCCCCATGCCGACGGGAGGGAACTACTGGAGCGACTTCGACACACCCGGTGAGGGATGTGATAACTTAAACGCCGCCGGCTTATGTGACAGCCCTTATCACTTCGCCTCCGGCCGGGATAATCACCCCTGGATCGCACAGGACAGATGGCTGGACAGGGACGGCGACGGCGTATCTGAGGAGGCGGACATCTGTCCGGATGAGGACGCAACCGGCTTTGATGTTGATGGAGACGGATGCATTGACTCCTTCAGCGGTCTGGTCAGTCTTGTAGATACCCATATAACAGAAGGGGCCATATCCGATCAGCTTGGAAACAGCATCGTAAGTATGCTTGAAAATATTGAGAAATCAATCAATAAGGACAATATCTGCGCCACGGTGAACCAGCTGGAAGCCTTCAAGAACGAGATCAATGCCCAAAGGGGGAGGAAGGTCTCCGATGAGGCGGCCGATGAGATCGTTGTCTATACTGATAGCCTCATCTCATACCTTCTCAGCAAACTGCCGGAGGGGAATAGCTGTCGCTAACGTGACCCTTTAATGACGCGATCTCTATATAGCTAAAAGGGGGGCCTGTGCCCCCCTTCTATTTTATTGTAAGAGGTTATAGGAAGCCATGAAAAACAATAGGCTGGGAGAGATACTCGTAGAAAGGTGCTTCCTAATCGAGGAGGACATCCCCGGGGCCGTAAAGCTCTCAAGCGAAGAAGGCATACACCTTGGTGAGGCCTGCATGAGGCTCGGCCTTATCAATGATATCCAGCTCGTAGAGGCCCTCGCCGAGCAGTATGGCAAAGAGCTGGTGGAGCTCAGTAGCTCGGAGGTAGACGAGGAGACCTTCAATCTAATCCCCTCGGAGCTGCTCCACAAAACGAGGGTCGTCCCCATAAAGAGCAAGGACGGCTACATTCTGGTCACCTCCGATCCTACCAGCATACTGATCATGGACAGCATCGAGCGCCTGGTCAAGGAGAGGGGCGGCGGGAAGATGGAGAAGGTCGCGGTTGCACCCTCAGCGGAAATAGAAAGGCTCCTCGGCCGCGGAAGCGGCACGAGAAGGATGTTCAAAGAGGCCCAGCAAGGCTTTGACCTTGAACCCCTGAAGGTAAAGGATAATGAGCTGGAAAGGGTTCTCTCTGTAGAAAAAATAGCCGAGGATTCGAGCCCGGTAGTAAAGCTCGTTAACACCACGATATACGACGCTATCACAAAGAGGGCGAGCGATATACACTTTGAAACAGGGGATGAAGGCCTTATGGTAAAGTACAGGCTTGATGGTGTCCTGTATGAGGAGTTGGAACCTATCGAGAAAAAATTCCAGTCGAGCATTATCTCAAGAATAAAGGTCATGAGCGAGCTCGACATATCCGAGAGGAGGATACCTCAGGACGGGCGCTTTACGATAAGTTTCGAAAACAAGACCATAGACTTCCGTGTCTCTATCATGCCCAGCATCCACGGTGAAGATGCCGTCATAAGGATCCTAGATAAGGAGCATATAACGAGGGAGTTTAAGGGCCTGAATCTCGATATCCTCGGTTTCAGCGAAGAGAATGTTAGCCATATAAGGAGTAAGATCCACGAACCATACGGCATGCTCCTTGTAACGGGACCCACCGGAAGCGGAAAGACAACCACGCTGTATGCCGCCATATCTGAGATAAACACCGGTAAGGAAAAGATCATAACGATCGAAGACCCTGTGGAATACGAGCTGAAAGGAACAATACAGATACCGGTTAATGAAAAGAAGGGTCTTACTTTTTCCAAGGGCCTAAGGTCGATACTTAGGCACGACCCTGACAAGATAATGGTCGGGGAGATACGCGACACTGAGACCGCACAGATAGCGTTACAAGCGGCCCTCACAGGCCACCTTGTCTTCACCACGGTGCATGTAAACAGTGTCTTTGACATCATAGGCAGGTTCAACCACATGAACATCGATCCGTACAACATTGTTACGGCTCTCAACTGCGTAATTGCCCAGAGGCTTATAAGGCTTGTCTGCAAGGGGTGTAAAAGGCCCGTTGATGTAAAACCGGAGATCCTTAGGACATCCGGGGTCAACCCTGAGAGTTGTGCCAACGTTGTATTCTACGAAGGGCAGGGATGTGATG
>DAOVXI010000012.1 GCA_030636245.1 Deltaproteobacteria bacterium | reverse complement strand
TGTGGTTATCTTTATTCCCGGCGGAGCTTGGCGGCGCTTGTACTCGCTCGAGTCAACCATTCCTACAATTTTCTTGACCACCCTGCCCTTAAAGCCCATCCTGGTAATATCCTCTATGCTCTTGTCATCCTCGACATATGCTTTCAGTATGGGGTCAAGCACATCATACGGCGGGAGCGTGTCCTGGTCGAACTGGTTCTCCTTGAGCTCGGCGCTCGGTGCTTTTGTTATTATCCTCTCTGGTATAACTTCCTTACCGGCTCTCTTGTTTATATAACGACACAACTCATAAACCATCGTCTTGGGCACATCTTTTATAACGGCGAAGCCTCCCGCCATGTCCCCGTAAAGCGTTGCGTAACCAACACTCATCTCGCTCTTATTGCCTGTTGTCAGAACAAGGTGGCCGAACTTATTGCTTATGGCCATTATCATGTTGCCTCTTATGCGCGCCTGGAGATTCTCTTCCGTAGCGTCGGGAGCTTCTCCCTTGAATGAAGCCTTAAGTGTTTTGAGGTATTCTTCAAAGAGCGGCTGGATGGAAATATTAGAGAACTCTACACCGAGGTTCTTTGCAAGGAGCTTTGAATCTTCCTCGCTCGCCTTGGAGCTATAGACCGTAGGCATGAATACGGTATCGACATTCTCGGCTCCGACAGCTTCTGCCGCGATCGCAACCACAAGTGCCGAGTCTACCCCTCCGCTCAAAGCAACTATGCAGCGTTTGAAGCCGTTCTTCCTGACATAGTCGCTTGTGCCCAGCAGAAGTGCTCGAAGTACCTCCTCGATCTGCTCAATGGGTTGGGATGGCAAGATCTCTTTAAAAGGCTTTTTCTTTTTAAGCAACACACCGGCCTTATAACACTTGACCTTGTCGCTTATTTTCTTTCTCTTCCTTAGGGACCTTACGTTTGAGAGCTCAAGTTCCGTTATTAAAAGCTCTTCGGTGAAGGGCTCACCACGCGTGGTAACCTCGCCGTTCTCGTTCACGACAAGGCTGTGGCCATCAAAAACAAGTTCATCCTGGCCCCCGACGTTGTTCACATATACCACAGGCACCTTATTCTCCCTGGCCCTCTCTATAAGCATTTTTTCACGGAGGGCTGACTTTCCGTAATTAAAAGGAGATGCGTTCAGGTTGACTATTATCTCCGCTCCGCTTCTGCACTGTGCCTTTGCCGGCCCGTAAGGGAACCAGATATCCTCGCATATACCAATGCCTATTTTTACATCTCCGAGCATGAAGTTTATAGGTTCAGCTCCAGGAGTAAAGTATCTCTGCTCATCAAAGACGCCGTAGTTTGGAAGCAGCATCTTGCGGTAAACACAATTTATCCTGCCTCCGCTTACCACCGCCGCAGCGTTATAGATCGAGTCATCTCTGTCGACAAAGCCGATGACCGCTGTTATGCCTTTAATTTTTTTTGATATCTTCTTTAACGTGCCCTGGTTCTCATCTATGAAGGCAGGCTTTAAAAGAAGGTCCTCGGGAGGATAGCCGGTCAGGACAAGCTCTGGAAAGACAACAAGCTCTGCACCCTTTGCCTTGGCTTTTTCCACGTACGTAAGTACTTTTTCAGCATTTCTGCCGATATCCCCAACGGTTGAGTTTATCTGGGCAAGCGCTATCCTGATCGAGTGCATAAGTACAGATTAACAAAGGGTATCTTTACTGTAAAGCATCTTTTGAGCCAAGGCTTGCAGCAACAATCATCACCATATATTAAGACAACCTGAATCCTAATTTAACTATGATCGTTTTTATATATTTTGTATTGACTTATATTTATCCATTGATATAATCTTTATAGACAGACACCCGAGTTTACACTTTATGACAACTAACTCTGGAGATATAGGGATTATTACCTACAAAGACGCTACACCAGGGTTATAGCCGGTCCTGAATCGCAACCGAGACGGGCACTGAGACATGAAATTTTATAGACTTACATAAAGGGGACTTGGGGACTTATGGGGGAAGATAGTAGGCGTAGATTGCTGGTAGTCTGCTCGGAGACAAATGAGCAGGAGATTCTTGGTAGCTTTTTCAAAGACGATAAGACACAGCTGGACTTTGCATTAAATGACGCAGAGGCTCAAAAGCTTCTCTCTGAAACTGATTACGACGCCGTAATAACAGACCACCTGCTTCCTGAGATAGACGGGATCGGACTCTACATGTCTAACTCACGGATCAAGCACGGCAACGGTGAGAAGTTTATTTTTCTCACATCAAAATTAACCGGTATCCAGGAAAAGTTCATAAACCTTACGGGAAGGCCGCACCTGATGCGTCCGGTCAGCCTGCCGCTTCTTGAGCGCGCCGTCTCACGCATATTGAAATAAAAACTATCCAACCTCGCTCTCTTGTACTATAATCAATAACCATGAAAACAATTGACCCATATTCCCTCTTTGAACGTGCCGAGAAAAAACGCTTCTCTTCACATTTCAAAGAAGCGATAGCGCTTTATAAAAAAGCCATAACAGCGGCAAAAAAAATAAAAGACCCGGAAGCTGAGCTCATCTCTCTCTTGGCCCTTGGCGGCTCGGTGCGCATAACCGGTAACTTCAAGGAAGCGGTAAAGGTCTACTCAAAAGCAGTAGCACTCGCAAAACAATTAAAGCTTAAAGAGGAAGAGGTTGACGCTACTGTCGGGATAGGACTCTGCAACAGGGCGCAGGGAGAACACATCGGGGCGATCAAGAACTTCAATAAAGCGATAACTTTTTACAGCTCAACTAAAGACAGAACCGGGCTTGCGTTTACGCTATGGTCAAGAGCCGGAGCAAAGCGTATCAAGGGTGATGCCAAGGGAGCTGTCACGGACTTTAAGGCCGCAAAAAAGATATTCACCGCACTTAACGACTTGCCCGGCATAGGATACTGCCTGACAGGGCTTGGCGGCTCTTCACGCGTGCTGGGAAGAACGCATCTCACGGAAAAATACTATAATGAAGCGAATGTGCTGCTTCGGGATTTAAAAGACGCATTCGGCATATCATACTCGTACTGCGGCATCGGCAACGCCTTTAGGATGCGCGGCGACTTTAAGAACGCCCTAAAGTTCTTCAACAAAGCGGAGCGTGGATACGCGAAGATCGGCGACATCGTAAGCTACGCTTACACTTGCTGGGCAAGGGGCACTACATATCAGCTCCTTGGGGAATCAGCGCTTGCGAGAAAGGACTTTAAGCGGGCAGAAAAACTATTCAAGAAAACAGGTGACCTCCGGGGCCTTACATACTGTAAACTCTCCGAGGCACAGGCAATGGCCGTCAAAGGAAAGAACAAGGAAGCGCTTCTTATAGCAAGCCAGGCTGAAAAGGACGCAAAGAAAGGCGGCTTTGGGATTGAGCTGAGGTATGCCAAAGAGGTACGAAAAGCTATTAAGAGTGATGTAAATAAACTCCCCCTCAACCTTCCATAGGAATTCTCATTAAAGTAAAAAAGGCCTGCTAAAAAAAGCAGGCCTTTCAATGTTAGATCAACTTATATAATTGTATACTTAATTATAAGGATTTAAAAACCTTCTCAACGACCTGGAGGGTTTTCTTTATGTCCGCGTCACTGTGCGAGAGGCTCACGAAGTTCGCCTCGTACTGTGAAGGGGGAAGAAAGATACCGCCACTTAACATCTTCTGGAAATACTTAGCAAAACGATCCATATCGCAATTCGTGACGTCCTTGAACTTCTTTATCTTCTTCTCACTGAAGAATACCGTGAACATACCGCCCTCGCGGTGAACCTGAACCGGTATCTCCTGCTCCTTCGCTATCTCCTCGATCCCTGCGCAAAGTTTTTCCGTCGTTGCGGTCAGCTTTTCATAAACGCCTTTTTTCTTAAGCCCCTTCAACGTCTCTATCCCGGCGGTCATGGCTAGCGGGTTGCCTGATAATGTGCCGGCCTGATACACAGGTCCGTTTGGCGCGAGCATCTCCATTATCTTTGCCTTGCCTCCGAACGCACCGACCGGAAGCCCTCCGCCGATAACCTTTCCAAGACATGTCAGGTCAGGCTTTATATTATAAAAATCCTGAGCGCCGCCATAACAAAGCCTGAAGCCGCTCATAACCTCGTCCATTATAAGGAGAACCTTATGTTGTTTCGTAAGCACCCTGAGTCCCTCGAGAAAACCCGCCTTAGGCTTTACAACGCCCATGTTGCCCGGAAGTCCCTCGACGATAACGCAGGCCACCTTCTTTCCGTCCTTATCCAAGATCTTCTTGACACTCGCAAGATCATTGTAGGTCGCGTTGTATGTACCCTTCGCGACATCCGCCGGAACACCGGGGCTGCTCGGAACACCGAGTGTCGCTGCACCGCTTCCGGCCTTGACAAGAAGGCTATCGGCATGGCCGTGATAGCAGCCCTCGAACTTTATTATCTTGTCACGTTTTGTAAAGGCGCGCGCCAGTCTTATCGCGCTCATCGTTGCTTCGGTGCCGGAGTTAACGAACCTTACCATATCGATTGTCTTAAATGCATCGACCACCATCTCGGCCAATTCCACCTCAAGCTCTGAGCTTGCACCGAAGCTTGTGCCCTTGTCGACCATCTTCTTTATCGCCGCGACGACCTTGGGGTCGCTGTGACCCAGAGCCATCGGGCCCCAAGAGCCGATATAATCTATGTATGCGTTACCATCAACGTCGTATATCTTCGAGCCTTTTGCCCTCTTAAAGAAGAGAGGCTTTGCTCCAACACTCTTGAATGCCCTTACCGGACTGTTCACCCCGCCTGGAATTAACGTTTCCGCCTTCTTGAACAACGCTGCAGACTTTGCTGTACCCATAAGATTTCTCCTTATAAAACATACTGTTATGAGGAATTAAGGTGCCGATATATCGCTAAATCTCTTTTACATACTAACGTCGGGAGCACTCGGTGTCAAGGGTAGATTCCATAAAACACCGCTCCCCGCTATCAAAACCAAATATTAGAACTTCACCAAACCGTCACAATACTGTAAAATTCTTGTGACCGTCTCAAGTTAATGTACTTAAAAACAAAAAAGAAGGAGAATGAATTGAACAAAAAAATTACAAGCAGATCAGGTTTAGTACTGCTGGCCGTGGTTGCCGCGTTGATAATGCTTACATCGCCAACCACTTCGAGTGCGGGCATAACGATATATAAGGAAGGTGACAAGTACGTGAAAGTCGGCGGCAGAATTCACCTCCAGTACAACAACTATGAACCTGAGGCAATGAGCGCCACGGACGATCTTTTCCTAAGGCGCTTCAGGCCATACATTGAGATGGGGCTCTTCAGTGACTTTAGCGCAAAGTTCGAGTGGGATATGGCAAAAGGCTCCGGAGACAATGAACTATCTGTTCAGGGTGCCTACGTTAAGTACTCTGGCATTGAAGATTTGAGCGTTATCATAGGGAACTATGTCTTTCCTTTTTCAAGGGAGGTATATACAAGCTCAAATAACCAGCAACTTGTTGAGAGAACGTTCGTAGGAGATCATAACTTTGGTGTGCCGGATATGGTACTTGGTCTTCATCTAAAAGGATCGTTCATGGATAAAAAATTGGAGCTTATGGCGTCATATGCCTCGGCTGCGGTTGATCCTCTCTCAAAGAAGCTCGACATAGAGAGTCCGGTTAACTCTGATTCGGACTTTAACGAAGGTTGGATATACGGGGTAAGGGTTGATTACCATCCACTGGGAAATCTAAAGATGAGCCAGGGTGACTTCGACCGTGAGCTTAAAGCGACAGTAAGTCTTGCTCTTGAAGGTTGGGAAAACGACGGCGACAACAACACAAACACTTTGCTCGGCTCAGACACGAGCATCGGCTTAAAACCCGATGTGGAGAGCTTCTCCGGTTTTGAGGTCAGCGGAGCATTCAGGTATAAGGGCGCATCTATCGATGTGGAACAAAACATCATAAGCGCTTCAACGATAGATAACACGGTCACATCCGGCATATTCGAACTTGGCGAGACCACTATCACAAATTTTGCGATCGAAGGCGGATATATGATCCTGCCAAGCAGGCTTGAGATAGTCGGCGGATTTGAGACTCAGGATGCGGACAACTATTCTGAAACATGGAAGAGAACAAGCTACGGCGCTAACTACTACTTCCATAAGCACAATGCCAAGCTCCAACTTACGATAAGGAACAGCGAAAACATTGACGGCATTGGCGGTAACGATGCAAGAGATACTTACCTTCAGTTCGTTGTATCGATATAAGGGAATAAGTGAAACATAAAAGGCCGGAGGCTTTCAGCCTCCGGCCTTTTTTTAATTGTAAACGTGATCCTTCTAATTCTTTACCTGAAGTTTTCTATCTGAACCTTGCCTTCCGTCATCCTCGGTATCCATACCTTGCCGCAGCTAGGGTCATAAAAGAAGTCTGCCGGTCCCTGTATCTGACCGAAAACGCTTACGACATCAACCTCTCCCGTTGCAGGAGTAAAGGCCAGCATACGCCCGGGTTTTCCGAACTCGACCCAGTCACTGATGACTATGCCGTAGCCCGGTATGAGTGCGACACCGTCAAGCTGGCCCACGTCCTTTTTAAGGACCTTATAACTTGCCTTATCGCTTGCGAGATCTATCACACCGATGTCGCCGATCTTTTTTTCCTCTCCTCCGAAACTTACCACGAAAACCATGCTGCTGTGCGGATCAAAGTAAAGCCCGTTGACATAAGGTATACCGCCTGCAAGGAGTTCATATGACGGCTCCTTGCCGGTGTTTATAATATATATCTTTCCAATATCAGTTGCCGAAACAAGCAGCGTATCCTTGCCTACCACGACAAGATCGTTCAGGAAAAGGCTTCCCTCGCTGCTCATATCAAGCTCGAAGACCTTCTTCCTGTTCTTAATATTATAGCCGACAACACGGTCAATATCCGTTACGTATAACACCTTACCAACAACGACCATGCCCTTTGGCGCATCAAGGAACTCATCGCCGGCCGGGAGATATTTTAATTCTTTTATTTTTCCTTCCTTCGTAACAAGTGAAATGAATCCGTCGCCATCCTTTGTACTTGGCAGGAGCTCCTCCCCTACGTTCGAGACAAAGAACATCTTACCCTTATTATCTGAAGCGACACTTTCCGGCGAGGAGAAGCCTTCTATTATCATTGGCCCCCTTTCGCATGAAGAGTACTTCTTGCCTTCTTTAACACAACCAAAGACCACAACGACTACGGCAAGCAACAAAACACCGTTCCTAATAAAACCTTTCATCACCTGCCTCCTTTTATTTATCTTTTAAAAGCGGGAAACCCTGCTCTTCTCTGCCCTTAAGATATCCTTCGGCACTTCCCTTCGCTAAAGCTCTTACCTTTGCGATATAACTTGTCCTCTCCGCGACACTTATCGCACCGCGCGCGTCAAGTAAGTTAAATGCATGAGAACACTTCAAACAATAATCATAGGCCGGGAGCACGAGCCCCTTCTCCAAGAGTCTTAGAGCTTCCTTTTCATACATGGTAAAAAGTTTTTTAAGCATATCAACATCGGCATGGTCAAAGTTATAGCCCGAGTACTCGACCTCGCCCCTGTGATGTACGTCACCGTAAGTTATGCCCGGTGCCCACTCAAGATCAAAGACGCTGTCCACACCTTGCAGATACATCGCGATGCGTTCAAGACCGTATGTTATCTCACCGGAGACAGGCTTCAGGTCAATGCCTCCCGCCTGTTGAAAATAGGTGAACTGGGTTATCTCCATCCCGTTAAGCCAGACCTCCCAGCCAAGCCCCCAGGCCCCAAGCGTCGGGCTTTCCCAGTCGTCCTCAACAAAACGGATGTCATGCTCAAGAGGATCGATGCCAAGCACCTTCAGGCTCTCAAGATACTCATCCTGAATATTATCAGGCGATGGTTTCAGTATGACCTGAAACTGGTAGTAATGCTGAAGCCTGTTCGGGTTTTCCCCGTATCGCCCATCCGTCGGACGGCGCGATGGCTCGACATAAGCCGTCTTCCACGGCTCGGGGCCAAGCACCCTTAGGAATGTTGCCGGGTGAAATGTTCCGGCCCCCTTCTCAATGTCATAGGGTTGATGGATGACGCAACCCCTATCCGCCCAGAATGTTTGGAGCTTAAGTATCAACTGCTGAAAGTTCATATTATCAAAACCTCTCCTTTTAACTAAACCGCTCTTGCTCTCGGTTCATATTTTTCAATTGCCTTGAGTTTTTCTAGAAATACCTTGCTCTTAAGTTCCCGTCCTATATGGTGGCGGATGAAGCCATACAAAAGCCCCTCGCACTCCCTGGCAATAGACCCGTCCACCTTGAGTCTCTTAAGCTTATCTATCGGCATCCTCTCACCAAGGGAAAGAAAGCCGGCAACCTCGGCTCTTATGCCGACCGTATCCGCGTGAGCGTCCTCGCAGTTCAAGCAGACAATGCCGCCACGCTCAATACTGAAAAATTTTCTTTTACCATCCTCTGCCGCGCTTCCGCACTCTACGCATCCGACAAGGCTTGGCAGATAGCCGAGAAGCCTCAATGCCTTTATCTCATAAAACCTTAAAAGCATATGCCGTAATTTTTTATCACCGCAGTTATCCAACTCCTTAAGAGTCCCGATCACAAGAGGAAAGAGGTCACGTATGTACTGACCTTCCTTTGTCGCTTCACTTATAAGCTCTGTTACGTAGCAAGCCTTACCGTAGCCCTTAACATCCGACTTGATCCCCGAGTAACTCTCCATGAGAGCTGCCTCCGTGAGCCTTCCTATGGTGGAGCTGCCTTTGGGCACGCTTATGACCGCGTCTATCAGCACAGGCACGTCAAGCTTTCCAACAAAACGCTTCTTTGTTCTTCTCGCGCCCTTGGCAATGGCCGATAGCTTGCCAAACCTTTCGGTAAAGAGAGATACTATCCTGTCCGACTCACTGTAGTCAACAGTGCTCAGAACAAGGGCCGGTGATTTAATATAACTTGTTGTCATAAACTATAATATACCAAGGTTCATAAAGAGTGCCGCGAGGCCGAGGAAGGTGAAAAACCCTCCCACGTCCGTAAATGCCGTAACGAATATACTTGCCGAGAGAGCAGGATCGGCCTTGAACCATCTTAGTATAAGCGGTATTACAGAACCGGCAAGCCCGGCTATAACGAGGTTCGCGGTCATCGCCAGAAAAAGAAGCACCCCTATTATGAAGTTCGCGCCCAACAGATAAGCGACAACTCCTCCGACAACACCAACGAGCATGCCGTTGGCGAGGCCGACAGCGACCTCTTTAAAAAGAACCTTTCTCGCGCTGCTAAGTTCCAACTCCCTGAGAGCAAGTCCCCTGATAATGACCGTAATGGTCTGGGTGGCCGCGTTGCCGCCAAGCCCCGCAACGACCGGCATGAGAACCGCCAGAATAACAAAGCTCTCGATGGTACCTTCAAAGAGCTTTACGACACTTGCCGCTATAAAAGCAGTCAGGAGATTAAGGAGCAGCCACGGTGAGCGCATACGAAAAGAGCGGAGTGGAGAGTCCGTGGCCCTCTCATCCGTATTAAGACTTGCCATGCGATAGAAGTCCTCGAATATCTCCTCTTCGATAACATCTACCATATCATCAACCGTTATCCTTCCGACAAGCCTCTTCTTATCGTCCACCACAGCCAGGCTTATGAGGTCATACTTCTGGAAGATCCTTGCGACCTCCTCCTGATCAACATCCGTACTTACACGAATGGCAGCCCTGTTTACTATCTCATTTATGCGGCAATCTTCTTTAGCCAGGATGAGCTTATCGAGCGCTACCGTTCCATCCAGCCTTCCATCGCTGTCGACAACAAAGACGCACGCTATGTTCTCGACATCTTCGCTTCTTTTTCGTACCTCTTCTATCGTATCCCTTACGCTTGCCGTCTCCTCGACCTTTACAAGCTCGGCCTGCATCTTTCCGCCCGCCGTGTCTTCGGGATACTTAAGCAGCTTTTGGACGACAATGGAATCGCGCCACTCCATGCCGTCAAGCACATCCTTGGCGTCCTCATCGGAGAGCTCGCTTACGACATCCGTCGCATCATCGGTGGCCATCTCGCCAACGATGTTCGCCAGGTCTTCATTGGCAACGTACTCAAGAAGATGCTCCCTTAAGCTGCCGCTAAGTTCCAGGAGCACTTCAGATGCGCTCTCGTGCTGAAGGAGTTTAAAAACACTAAGCGCCGAGTCCTCACTAAGCCCTTCCAAAAGACTTGCAAGCTCGGTTGCGTGAAGAGGAGAGATAACCTCACGGATACCTTCGGTCTCCCCGCTTGAAAGAAGAGCCGCTACCTCTTCTGCCATCTCGGCGGTAAGAACTTTTTTATGTTCAATACTCATAATGCTTACCCTTTTTACTTTATTGGGTGCGGGTGTTCCTCAAGGTTTTTTAGCACATAAAAAATCACTTAGTCAACCTAATAGAAGGCTTCTTTTATTCGGCCAAAAAAAACCCCGCTTTTTACGCGGGGCATAAAACTTCAGTACTTAACCACGCTATGAACGATGTACGAAGAACGGCACGTTCAGTGAACGCATAACATGCTCTGTTGTGCTGCCAAGCACCATCTCGTAGATGGCGCTGTGATGAGTGGCTCCTATGAAAATCGCATCAATATCATTCTCTACCGCATGATCCACTATGGCCTTATGGGGTATTCCGCTCAAGGATGTATACTTAGCATCTATCTTATGCGACTTTATATAATCCTCAGCCTCTTTAAGCATCGCTCCATTCTCGTCGCTATCATCGCCTACCACTATGACCTCCGGCTTGAGCCTTAAGGACTTACAGACCTCTGTGGCGAACTTCAGTGATGCCGAGGCACTCGGACCTCCGTCAAAACATATGATCGGTTTTGTCGGTGCCGTGAAACTCTCCGGCACGACAAGCACCGGCACGGGAGCTTTACGTATTATGGATTCAGTCGTAGAGCCAAGCAGTTCGTACTCAAACTCGGCGTTAACGCCTCGTCTGCCTACGATCAGAAGATCGGACATCTCTGCTGCTTTTATTATCTCTCTTGAGACGATACCGCTTAAGAGCCTTGTATCAAGCTCTATCCTGTCAGGAACACTGCTTTCCTTAGCGCTCTTAAGTATCTCCTCGCCTCTTTCGGTAAGCGCTTCCTTCATCTTCGTTGAGAAGTTCAGGAACGGCTCAATGCCGAGCGATCCGGATATATCGTGCAGTATCGGACCTTCAAGGGCGACCACGTCTATCACATGCACCCCGGTGACCCTGGCCATAAAACCCAGCCCTATCCAAACGCCTGCATCATAAACCGCTTTTGTCGACGGCGAACCGTCAAGTGTCAGAATTACTTTTCTTATCAATGTATATATCTCCTTTATAAAAAATTATAGCAGCATGCGCTAAGCGCCTGCGGCCATTCCCGCGTGTACCGTTATCTCTGTACCCGTAAGCTCTATTCTGAAAAGGTCCCCGTCCTTCCACTTAAGTGTTACCGGAAGCTTGACCTTGGTGTCCACAAGACGTTTTAGAAAGCGCGCTCCATACTTGGGGCTATAACCTAGCTCCACCAACTCGCCCAAGGCACCGTCACTTACCATAAGGGTCTTGCCGAACTCAAGCATATAATCCTTAAGCGCCTCGATATACTTAACCGTTATTGTGTGCACCTCTTCTCTTGTCAGAGGAGTAAAGACGATCGTATCATCAACCCTGTTCAGGAACTCAGGGGTAAAATACTTCTCAACCTCTCTCATAATATCATTCTTAAGATGCTCGGCCGCCTTGCCCTCATTCATGAAACCAAGCGGCTTAAGGAACTTCTTGAACTCATCCGAACCAAGGTTACTGGTAAGGATTATTACCGTATCGCTGAAGTATACCCTCTTGCCGCGCCCGTCCGTGAGCCACCCCTCGTCAAAGACCTGAAGGAAAAGGTTAAGAACGTTCGGATGCGCCTTCTCAACCTCGTCGAGAAGTACGACCGAGTAGGGGTTGTCGCGCACCTGGTTTGTGAGTATACCGCCCCTTTCGCTCCCGACAATGCCGCGCGGCATGCCTATAAGCTTATCAATCGAGATGGAGGGGTCCTTATACTCGCTCATGTCCACCCTCACAAGTTTCTTCTCGTCACCGAAAAGGAACTCTGCCAGGGTCTTGGCAAGCTCTGTTTTTCCAACCCCTGTGGGGCCCAGAAAAAGAAGCACGCCGTCCGGCCTTGCGAAGTTCTCCTTCAAAGGACCTTTGTTGAGGCGGAGCCTCTCGGAGAGAGCCTTTATGGCCTCACCCTGTCCGACCACTCTCTTGCCGAGCTCTTCTTCCATATCCTTAAAACGTTCTGTCGTGTCCCTGAATATCATATCACGAGGGATCCCCGTGTCCTGACTTATGACCTTTATGACATCCTCGGCCGTGACCTCACCTTCGGGACGGTTTATCTCGACCTTAACGCACGCCGTGTCAAGCCACCCTATCGCCTTATCGGGAAGTTTCAGGCTACGCATATAACGTTTGCTCATCTCAAGAGCGATATCCACCGCCTCGTCACTCAGCGTAACAGAGTAGTTTCTCTGCAGCCGGGGACGTATGCCGTAGAGGATCTCCTTTGTTTCATCTATGGTAGGCTCCTTGATCGTAACCAGCCTGAAGCGGCGCGCCAATGCCTCGTCCTCTGCTATGAACTCCTTGTACTCGGCAAGGGTTGTTGCGCCCACTATCTGCACCTCGCCTCGCGCAAGATGGCTCTTGAATATATTCGCCGCGTCGGAAGGAACACCCATGGCGCTTCCCGCCCCTATAAGGGTATGAGCCTCGTCGATAAAGAAGATTATGTTCTTCTTCTCCTTTATCTCCTTTATTATCTTTTCTATCCTGTCCTCGAACATGCCGCGGAATATCGTGCCGGCAACGATGGAGTTCATCTGAAGGTTTACTATCTGCTTACCACGGAGCCTTGCCGGAACGCTCTCCGGCGCGAGCTCTATCCTCTGCGCAAGCCCCTCGGCAACGGCGGTCTTGCCCACACCCGGCTCACCTATAAGCATGACCGAGTTGCTGCGCTCAACATGACAAAGAACCTCGATGGCCTGATTTATCTCCTCGTCACGGCCTATAACAGGCGAAAGCTTGTCGTAGCGTGCCAGCTTATTTAAGTTTATGGCAAAGTGTTTCAGGTTTGGAGGAAGGTCATACTTCTTCTTATCCTCCTCATCGTGCTCTTCCTTTGTGCGCACCCTGACCGTAATACGGCGCATGACATAATCCGGGTCGAGACCGAAGCTACGGAATATCTTCGCTGGAAGGCTGTGGTTCTCCTGGAATATGGCCATAAGAAGATCCGTTGGCTCGACCTCCTCACGGGACCATCGCTGAGACTCCTCTTTCGCCAGACGGAAGATGTTCTTTGTCGCGGGAGGGACCTTAAGACCAAGGCCTATGTATTGTCGTGAGATGTTAAGGTGTTCGTCCAGAAAATTAAGGACATGATAAACATCAAGGTTGAGATCATCCATGATCTCTTTGAAGAAATCTTTCTCGACCTTTGCAATGGAAATAAAGAGATGCTCAACACCAAGGTAGTAGTGCTGACGTTTTTTACTCTCCTCAACGGCGCTCTCAAGCACCTTTAAAGCGCTGGAGCTTAGCCCTTCCCTTAGATCATCGAGTTCGGTCATTGTTTATAACTCCACTAACGCTACGTTAAGACTCAAGCTAACACCCGGGCCTTTATAGCCCCCACTATAAGCCCCGTATAACTAATAATTTTCAATAACTTCTATTTATATTACCACAAACCGCGGCGCACCTGGTAGGGATTTATTTCCATGAACTTCTCTATCAGGTCGCTGGAGGCGGGGTTTAACTTGCCCGGCATTACGACCTTCAACACAACATATTCGTCACCTTTTCTTTTAAGACCCGGCGCGACAACGCCCTTGCCCCTGATCCTGAGCTTTTGTCCCGTAGCGCTTCCTGCCGGTATCTTTATCTTTGTCATGCCGTACACAGTGGGCACCTCGACCTCGGCTCCGAGCATGGCCTCTCCGATGGTTATCGGCACTGTCACGAATATGTCCTTGTCCTTACGTGAAAAATACTTATGCTCCATTACATGCACGACAAGATAAAGGTCGCCTGCCGTGCCGGCCCTTGTGACCTTGCCCTTACCCTTCACTCGAACCCTGGAGTTATCTTCGATACCACTGGGTATCCTTACCTTTATCTTCTCCACCCCGCTCTCACGCTTAACGGTAACATTTACCGTCGTTCCTTTGACAGCGTGAACAAAATCTATATCGAGCCTATACTCTATATCACGGGCAACGACACCCTGAAATCCTCCGGCACCACGGCCAAAGAACTCGGCAAATATATCCTCCATGCCACCAAGGTCACCACCAAGGTCCTCAAAGTTCATCTTGCCCGCGCCAGAGAAAGGCCCTGCGCCTCCGGGCCAACCCGGACCGCCTGCATGAGCTACCTCTCTGCCGAGATCGAAGTCTCTTCTTTTCTTGGGGTCTCCGAGGACGCTGTACGCCTCATTGACATCCTTGAATTTTGCCTCTGCTTCTTTGTTGTCGGGGTTACGATCGGGATGGTATTTTTTGGCAAGATTACGAAAAGCTTTTTTTATATCTTCTTCAGCTGCGTTCCTGTCAACGCCGAGTATGTCATAGTAATTTTTCTGCGCCATTATAAAGCCTTTATATGCCTATCCGGCAGACACTTGAAGCATCTGCCGGATAGTATAATAAATAAATTCTATTAATTATAGCATAAAAAGCTTATGGCAATAAAGCAAGAAAGAGTGAGAGGGAACTTTACTTTTTCTCTTCCTTCTCTTCCTTCTCATCCACCACCTCGGCGTCAACTACCTCGCCTTCCGTGGCACCGCCTTCGGCTCCTGCTTCGCCGCCGCCTTCAGGCGCGCCGCCTTCCGGTGAAGCCTGCTTATAAAGGGTCTCAGCTATTTTATGAGAGGCTTTGCCAAGGCTCTCTGCGGCCTGCTTTATCTCACCCGCGTTATCAGAGTCCTTCGCCTTCTTTGCCTTTTCTATCTCGGCCTGAAGATCAAGCACGTCGTTTGAGTCGAGCTTTTCCTTGTTATCGGTTATGGTCTTCTCTGTCTGATAGATCAGGGAATCGAGAGTGTTCCTCTCGTCGATAAGCTCTTTCTTCTGCTTATCCTCTTCCGCGTGGCCTTCAGCGTCCTGAACCATATTCTCCACCTCGTCCTTTGAGAGCCCGCTTGAGGCGGTAATGGTTATCTTCTGTTCCTTATTTGTAGCCGTGTCCTTGGCATTAACGTTTATTATGCCGTTGGCGTCAATGTCAAAGGTTACCTCTATCTGTGGCACGCCTCTTGGCGCCGAAGGGATACCCATGAGGTGGAACTTGCCGAGGCTTCTGTTGTCAGCGGCCATGCCCCTCTCGCCCTGGAGAACGTGCACCTCGACCTGGGTCTGATTGTCAGCGGCCGTGGTGAATGTCTCCTGCTTCTTCGTAGGGATGGTCGTATTCCTCTGGATAAGGGTCGTCATGACCCCTCCGAGGGTTTCAAGACCAAGTGAAAGCGGGGTTACATCCAAGAGCACGACATCACTTACGTCTCCCGCCAAGACACCACCCTGGATCGCCGCACCGATGGCGACAACCTCGTCCGGGTTGACACCTTTATGAGGCTCCTTACCAAAGAACTCTTTTGCGAACTTCTGAATGGCCGGCATCCTTGTCATACCTCCGACAAGAACGACCTCGTTTATGTCTGAGGCGCTGAGTCCGGCATCCTTAAGGGCCTGCTCGCACGGCTTGTGGCTTCTCTCAACAAGCTCAGCCGTCAGCTGCTCGAACTTTGCTCTTGAGAGCTTCATGGCAAGGTGCTTGGGTCCGGCTGAGTCAGCTGTTACGAAGGGCAGGTTTATCTCTGTCTCGTTAACACTTGAAAGCTCTATCTTCGCCTTCTCCGCGCCTTCCTTAAGTCTCTGTAACGCCATCTTGTCCTTGGATAGATCAACGCCCTGATCCTTCTTGAACTCGGCGATAAGCCAGTCGATTATCTTAAAGTCGAAGTTGTCTCCGCCAAGGTGCGTGTCACCGTTCGTGCTCTTGACCTCAAAAACACCGTCGCCAACCTCGAGGATGGATACATCAAATGTACCTCCGCCAAAGTCGTAGACAACAATAAGCTCTTCTTTTTTCTTATCAAGGCCGTAGGCAAGGCTTGATGCCGTGGGCTCGTTTATTATTCTCTTCACCTCAAGTCCGGCTATCTTGCCGGCGTCCTTTGTGGCCTGCCTCTGTGAATCATTAAAGTAGGCCGGCACGGTTATTACCGCCTCGGTCACCGGCTCGCCAAGGTACTCCTCGGCCGAGCGCTTGAGCTTCTGAAGTATCATTGCCGATATCTCGGGCGGAAGATAGCTCTTGCCCATGTTGGTGCTCTTAACAACGGCCCTTCCGCTCGAATCCTTCTCGACGTGATAAGGGACCATCTTCATCTCTTCATTGACCTCACCGTAGTTACGGCCGACGAATCTCTTAATAGAGTATATGGTATCCTCAGGGTTCGTAACGGCCTGCCTTTTGGCGACCTGCCCGACCAGGGTTTCCTTTTCTTTTGTAAAGGCTACGACCGAAGGTGTTAGACGGCTACCCTCTTCATTAACTATGATCTTTGGCTCTCCGCCTTCCATCACAGCCACGACAGAGTTAGTCGTACCAAGGTCTATTCCTATAATCTTTCCCATCTTATTGTTCCTCCTGATCTAAAATAAATTAATTTTATTCCAAAGTAATTTGTTACATAGATAATATAGGTACGCACTAGGGGGTTGTCAAGGTGAGGTGCCGGAAAAAAAGAAAAAAGCCCCGATAAAAAGGGCTTTAAAATCAAGTACTTATAAAATATTATCTCTAGAGCTTCTTTCCGTGCTCCCAGTAGCGCTTTATCGAGGATTTTATGGCCTTTACCGCCTGGGGCCTGCCTTCCCAGCCCTCTATTCCGACCTTTTTCTCCTCGAGGTCTTTATATATGCTGAAGAAGTGCTCTATCTCCTTTAGGAGATGAGGAGGCACGTCGCTTAAATTTTCAATATGGTTCCAGAATGGGTCTCCAATCGGCACGCAGAGTATCTTCTCGTCAGGCCCCTTCTCGTCATACATCTTAAAGAGCCCGATTGGCCTTGCCTCGATATAACAACCGGGAAAGGTCGGCTCCCAAACAAGCACAAGAGCGTCAAGCGGGTCGCCGTCTTCGGCTAGGGTCTCGGGGATAAAGCCGTAGTCGCTGGGATAGTGCACGGCCGAGAATAACATACGGTCGAACTTAAGGACCTTACGCTCCTTGTCATACTCGTACTTGTTCCTGCATCCCTTTGGTATCTCTATCATCACTGGGATGGTAGCTATCTGGGTGGACTTCTTTTTCTTCTTGGTCTTTTTCTTCTCTGTCAAAACAAAGCTCCTTATTTAAGATATCCTTATAAGCAAATATACGACTATTTGAACGATTTGTCAAAGGGCAACCGCCTCACTTGGTTATCATCCAGAACGAGTTCCCAAGCTGCGGGATACCAACAAGCCGCTTATCACTTAGAAGCGGTGAGTACTCGGCGAATAACTCCACATCCTCCTTGATAAAGTAATTCGGCAATATCACTTCATATCTCGACTTTGATATCAGCGCCATGGCC
>DAOVXI010000050.1 GCA_030636245.1 Deltaproteobacteria bacterium | reverse complement strand
GGATGACAGACTTGTTGAAGCAATGAGGGACATCATTCTTGATCCATGCGATCCCGCTGTTATAGCGGAAGCAAGGAAGAACGGTGTTGAGGATAACTGGATAGCAGCAGCCCAGAACTCACCTACATACAAGCTCTTTAAGAAGTGGAGACTTGCGTTCCCGAACCATCCAGAGTTCAGGACCGTTCCAATGAACTTCTATGTGCCGCCTCTTTCGCCTATTCTTCATCAGGCAAAGGGCGATCAGGGTGGAACCTATGATCCTGAGAACATGGAATTCTTCACGGATCCGGAGCTTATGAGGATTCCGCTCAAGTTCCTCGCCAACCTCTTAACAGCCGGCAATGAGGGTCTCATCCTTGAGTCACTCAGGAAGCAGATGGCCGTTAGGATGTATATCCGTCAGGAGCGTGTGGGCGATGTGGGTGATGCCAAAGTCAAGAGTGCTCTTAGCGAGGTAGGACTTACCGAGCAGGACGCCATTGACATAAACAGGCTCGTCGCGCTTGCTACTTTCAAGGAGAGGTTCGTAATTCCAGAAACTCACCGTGAGAGCAAGACAAGTGTCGATCCGAGAACAATGTATGAGAAGAGGGGCTCCGTCGGTTTCGGCGTGAAGAAAAAAGAGTTCCTGGGTAGGCAGTGGTAGATGATTGTGGCAGATAAACAGTTATACACCCAGTTTGCCGAACTTTTCGAGTATCCTGGAGAAGATTACGAAGAGAAGGCCGGGGAGCTGGAAACAGCTCTCCTTGGCCGCTCCGAGTATCCTCCTTCGGTGGTTGAGAGCATCAAGGAATTCATCAAGATGGCAGATGACGTAAGTCTCGATGACCTTCAGGGCATATTCTCATATACTTTTGAGATGAGCTCGGGAGAACATACCTTGGATCTCGGCTATCATCTCTTTGACGGATTCAAAAGGACCAATAACCTTTTACTGGTCAAGGAGACATTCAGGAAGTTTAACTTCCCGTATGAAGAGATAGCGAAAGGTGAACTGCCCGACAATCTTCCTGTATTCTTGAAGTTCTTGGATTTTGCACAGGATGAGACGACTGTTAATGAGTTCAGAGAGAGTCTTTTGATTAAGGCTTTGGAAAAACTCGCAAAAAACTTTGAAAAAAAACTAGATAGCCCCTACCGTCACTTAGTAAATGCTTTGCTTGCTGTTATCGACACAGATGTAAAGATAGCAGGCGGAATGCTTACAGAAGAGGGCGAACAAGGGGATACCGCTCACACAAAGGAGGTTGAGTGACATGGATTGGAACTGGAATAGCTTTTTGTTCGGAGGTGTGCCGTATGTGTTCATAATGATCGCAATCGTCGGCACAATATGGAGATACGCGTCGAACAGGTACTCATGGTCTAGCCTTTCGTCACAGTTTCTCGAGAACAAAGTGCTTTTTTACGGTGCGTTTCCCTGGCATTTCGGCATAATACTGATACTCTTGGCGCATATATTCGCCATATTCTTTCCAGGTGTTGTGCTTGCATGGAACGCAGAACCAGTAAGGCTTGCCATACTTGAAGTAAGTGGCCTTGCACTCGGATTCCTCGCCGGATTTGGTCTTCTTATGTTCATCTACAGAAGATTGACCGACAGCAGGGTCCGTGCCGTAACAAGCTCTTGGGACGTTCTCATAATAATAGTACTTATCATTCAGGTCGTAACAGGTGTGCTTACCGCTATACTCTTCAAATGGGGTAGCAGCTGGTTCGCCGCTTCGGCCGTGCCATGGATCTGGAGCGTGATCGTGCTTCAGCCGGATACTAGCTTTATTGCTAATCTCCACATTATCACAAAGATCCATATCTTTAACGCGATGGTATTCATACTGCTGATACCTTTCTCAAGGTTCGTACACTTTTTGGCCTTCATCGGCCCATTACAGTACGTATTTGGCAGACCTTACCAGCTCGTTAGGTGGTACGCACCAAGAACCAGAAGGGTGCCGAATATAAGGCAGTATAAGTAATAAAGATCTGTCCGAAAGGGTTGATTTATTTATTAAAAAAAGGGGCGGATTTATCCGCCCCTTTTTTATTTTTTAAGGGCTTGACACCGGCGATTATAAGGATAGAATATATATAGACCCTCACCGCGACTCTCAGCACTAAAACTCAAGGAGGTAGGTTATGAGTAAAGTAAGCGACTTCGACAAGTTTGGTGTAGAGGCAATGAGCAAGGACGAGCATAACGGGTTACAGAGTTCTCTTAATGAGAAGTGTCTGTGCGCCGGTTGTCCGTCCTATGTGGAAGGTGACGAGAACATCGCGTTCTGCTTTCCTTTGACTGGTGCGAGTACGGCCATAAAGCAGGAGAAGGGATGTATGTGTGACGGGTGCCCTGTGTACAAGGAGTACGAACTGACCCATGGTCATTACTGTACCAGGTGTTCTCAGCTTTGCCAGACGTATAAGACTGAACTTGGGGCAGGCCACGAATAAGGTCGAGTTCTCTGTTCACAGTAATAGAGAGGCTGGGGCATAAAAGATGAGCCTCAATAACAAATGATCACACTACATATTGGCTTTGTAATTACTTCAACAAATGAATATCCCTCTTAAGTCTTTTATTTTTCTTCTTAGTGTAGTTATCGGTGTCTCATCTTTTCTCCGGCCTGTCTTTGCGGAAACCGTCTACATCGGTCCCGATACCGAGGATGGGGTTGTGGGTGCTATCGAGCGTTCAAAGCCAGGGGATACTATTGTCTTGAAAGAAGGCGAGTATGAGGGCAATATAACGATCAAGCATCCGATAACCCTAGTGGCTAGTGAAGGAGCGGGGAAGGTATCCATAAAAGCAAAAGACGCTAAGCTTCCTACCATATCGATCACCTCAACAAACTCCGTTGTAATTAAGAACCTCTCTGTCTATGGCTCCGAGCGCTCCGGAATACATGTGCTTAATTCAGAAAGAATAATATTGAATGATATTTACGCTGAGGGCTCATACTATGGGGTTTACTTTGAGGGGGTAAGTGAAAGTAAGGTAATGAACTCTATCTTTACCGATAATGAAACGGGTCTTAATATATATAAATCGGATAGCAATATAATAGGCGAGAATATAATTAGTAGCAATAATGATAAAGGGCTTGTTATATACGATTCAAATGATAACCTTATCTTTTCTAATACCGTAAGATCGAATTATTGGAATGGCATAACGCTATGGGCCGCGAAGCGGAACATTATTCGTGACAATGTTGTAGTGAACAATACCTATGCGATCGTTATGAACGAGCAGGGCGGGGATAATGTTTTTGAGAACAACAGGACAATGAGACGCCTTTATTTTCTTTTGCCTATTGCGTTGATATATTTGGGCGTGCTCTTTTACTTCATAGAGAAAAAGATATTTTACAGGTACTATAGACTATGGCGCGGCAGGAACTTCTCGCCCATGGAGACAAAGTAGAGCATGTTACCAACTGTTATAGCATCCATAGGTTTCTTGATAGCGGTCGCGAGCTTCATCGGAGGCTTTCGCATGATCCGCATGACCGACCACGAGGCAGAGAGCCTTATGCACAGGGCAAATGGATTCATTACCATTGGTTTCTATCTTCTTCTTGCTGTCATGTACCTTGTTGGAGAGTTCTCGCTCCTGGCGCTCTTTCTTTGGATACTCGGTTTTCTTATACACCTGGCTAAGATACCGCTCGTCAGGTACGGATATGCGGTCAGGTATGGGGGCTACTTCGGGGCCCTGCTCTTGATTACCTGGCTCACGATAATCTTCACTCATCTGCCAGAATAGAGCTTTCTTTAAATAGGACTATTCTGCTCGTAAATCCTTGTTATAACATTAAAATTTGATGAAAATCCCTTGACTTTGCGCCTTAAAATGATACTCTAAGTAGAATTAATCAGATAATGTGTCATGAGGATGGAAAGGGGGTGCAAAGCGGTAATTTTACCTATATTTCCTTTTGATCACAACAAATCGAGAGGTGTAAATATTTCTTTTAACACCTAAAATTGACCGTTTTACTAATGCAACATATGTATCATTACTAATTCTAATTACGGTCTAACACGGAGGCAATAATGAAAACACACAAGGTTGAGCAATTAATAATCGCAGCGGTAGCATTTTTTTGGTGCTTCCTTATGTGGTTTGCCACGGCCGCATTTGCTCCGAGTATTGTTGTTGAGTTCTCACTAACAAAGGCTCAGTTCGGAATTCTTGCTAGTTCCGCTCTCTGGGCAGCACCGATCTTAAGGCCCGTGGCGGGTTATCTTGCTGACAGGATCGGAGCACCAAAGTCATTCGCAATAGTTCTATTCTTTACAGGTATAATGAGCATCGTTTCGGCTTATGCTGAATCTTATGCCGCTATATTCGTAACCAGAGCGCTTGTTGCCATTGCAGGTATCGCATTCGTTATCGGTATCCAGCATGTTGCACAGTGGTTTGAAGAGGAGGAGATGGGTGCCGCTGAAGGTCTTTATGCCGGTACGGGTAATGCCGGAGCCGGTATGGGTATGTTGATACTCCCAAGGATATACGGCACGGATTATTCATCAGCGTTCCTTCATCTGGGTGTTGTGGCCCTTGTAATCGGTGTATGGGTCCTTGTCCGTGGTGTTTCCGCTAAGAGTGCGGAGCAGGCTGACATGGCAAAGAGTACCGCAACGCTTCGCGATACGGCATTTGTCTGGACGCGTTTCGCGGCCATTGCCCTCATGTTCGCCTACGCCATGAGCTTCGGTCTTGAGATAGGCATGAACGCATGGCTATCGGGATACTACAAGATGGGCTTTGAAGATGCGATCAGGCAGCTGGGCTTTAGCTCTATAAGAGATGTTCAGATCGCCGCAGGTACATTTGGTGCGGTTCAGAGCTTTAATGCCTCGCTATTTAGACCATTCTCAGGATATATGAGTGATCTATGGCAGAGGAAGAACTGGATGCCATTCCCGATCATAAGCAAGTCACTCCAGTACTCACCAAGGATTCACTGGCTTATGTTCGCTTTACTTGCCATTACAATAACCATGATAGCCCTTACGATAGCGGGACTCTCTGGTAACGTTGTTATATCGGTTCTTATCCTTGCGCTCTTCGGCATTACGGTAAGCTTTGGTACAGGTGGTACCTTCGCGATCGTGCCGCTGATGTTCAAGAAACGACCTGGCACAGCCACCGGATTCATAGGAGGTGTTTCGTGTCTGGGCGGGGTTATATATCCTCTTGTCTATGGTGGTGTTGAGAACATACACATGGGTTATGCCTATGTTGCGGTGTTCTTCTTCATACCGTTCATGCTCTTCTTCGCATGGGCGATGCACTGGGATATACATCCTGAGGATCATGGTATAGGCAAAAAAGAAGGATGGCTTGGAAAGTAAATTAAACTAATACCACATACATAAAGGAGGCATACTATGGGTGGTGGATCGATAAGTCAAGAAGGCGTAACTTATGAGCCTTGGTACAAATGGGGAGTTCTTGTTCTCTATCTTGAGATGCTAGGAGCGGTAGGTGTTTGCATTTACTCACTCTATATGGCATTTACAGGTACGGGAGGTTTCCCGGGCAAAGGCCACTAAGATAAGCCTTAAAATACGTACTAATACGGGGCCGGATAATATCCGGCCCCGTACTTTTTTTAGGATGTGTTTTTATTGAAGTACAAGGGTCAATCTGATATAATTGTCAATATTGAAAGTTTAGGAGGTAACATAAAGGTTATGAGTGAGCAGTTGTTAGACGTTAAATACGAATGTACACATCCTTCTTGTCAGGTCTTTTGCAAAAAAGGCGAGTTTACGATTGAGGAAGGCGAGTTCAAAGAGTTACTGGGTATGGCAGAAGGTGATGAGATGTTCCGCTCACCAGGGGCCTGTAGAATGGGTTATAATCAGGTCTTTAAGGCAGTAAGCACAGCTCCGGTTGATGAGTCTGCTGTTTCCGAAGAAGAAAAAGATACTGAAACCGAGGTAAATGTTTTCACGATATTAATGGATGAGCACGAGAAGGTCTTGGAGACCCTCGATATACTGGATAACCAGGTAAAGAAACGTGACCTTGACGGGTTATGGGTTTCATCTTCGCGTCTTGAGAACGACATTCTTCTGCACTCTATAAAAAAGGAAGAGCTCTTTATTTTTCCTTTTATAAGAGAGAACGTTACAATGGGTGAGGCCCTATGTGGAATAATGGACGAGGACCACAGGGAGTTCATCTCGCTTCTTCATGCTTTCAGGGTTGGACTTCAGGAGAATGAAGTTCTTGACGGCTTGGTCAACTCGTTGATAGTCAATCTCAGAAATCACATTAAAAAAGAAAATAACGAGCTCTTCCCAATGGCATCGGAAAAGCTTTCGGCTGAAGATAACCAGACGCTTCTTCCTAAGCTTGAAGAACTTGAGAAGGCTCATATTACGCTGGATCCCGGCAACAGGAGCGACATGAAGCTTCAGGCAATGAGTGAGGACAGGGCGCAGATAGAGGCTGAGATCTCTTCTCTTAAGACAGTAAGTTCCGTAGGTGGCGAGGAAATGTGCTGCGGCGGTCATTAGGTTCTAAGTAAAGTTATATCCTTAAAATATTGAATAAAAAAAGGCCGCTCCATTTTGGAGCGGCCTTTTTGATTAATATCAATTGATATTAGTGTGCGTGCTCGCCTTCGCCTTCGCCTTCTGTCTGCTCAGGCATCTCAGGGATTCCGAACCTTTTGTTGAAGGCTGTAACAATATAAAGCAGTGTTCTGTGGTTAAGAAGCAGCGCTTTATAAAGCTGTGTCTTTGTGAGGGCGTCGAAGTAGAACTCGTATGAGAACTGTACCTGCTGCACAACACCCTTATCGTCAGTGTTCATGTCGAATGAGTTGTCGAGGAAAAGAAGGTCACCTCTGATATCCTCATAGAAGATATCTCTTTCTTCTTCGCTCATTTCCTCAAGCTGTGCTTTGTGCTCATCAGCAATGGCCACACCGTTAAGCACAAGTATAAGGTCTTTATACTCATTTGGCTGAATAACACGCTGTCTTTTCATTGAACCGATAGGGTAATCGATTTCATAATGAAAGTTGGCGTTGTCGTCAGGAACCGGTGAGCACTGGTGCTCATTGTCCTTTAGCCAACCCGCGATCGCGTCTTTTGCTTCCTCAATTGTCTTGATCTCCATCTGTTGGATCCTCCTTGGTTTTTAAAGCTATTGTTCGGTATATTTTGTGTGAATTAAAGAAGTAATCTTACGATATTAAAAAGGAAAAGTCAATATTTTTGGGGTCAAAATCAGCTCCGGTGAGGGGTGTGGACACGGACTTTCTCGGGGTTTGCCTCTACTCTAGGCCCTCCAAGGAGGTCTATACAATCCGGGATTGCGGGCATCACCGCCTCGAGGCATTCCTTTATGGCGCTGGGTTTTCCCGGCAGGTTAATGATGAGGGTAGAGCCGCGAGTGCCTGCAATCTGCCGTGAGAGTATCGCCGTGGGCACCTTCTTAAGAGAAACCTGCCTCATAAGCTCCCCGAAACCGGGTAAGATCCTTTCGCATACCTCCTGGGTCACATCCGGGGTAATGTCTCTAGGCGCTGGCCCTGTGCCGCCTGTTGTTATAACAAGAGAGCACTCGGCATTGTCAGCCAGCTCTGTCAGGGTATTATTCAGAATATCCTTCTCATCGGGGACTATTTTTGTAATTACATCGAACTCGCTTAGCAGCATCTCCTTAAGCTCCGCATGCACCGCAGGCCCGCCTTTGTCCTCATACTCACCGCGGCTTGCCCTGTCGGAGACAGTAACGATACCTATCTTCAGTTTTTCACTCATCTTAAGGTAACCCCGATGTCTTGGAAAAATTATTGCTGTATAAGAGCTGTACCGTCACGGTAGAGCCCTCGGTGATCTTATCTTTATCTTCTGGTACGATTATCAATGCGTCAGCTTTCACCATGCTAAGGAGTATCCCGCTTCCCTGGGATCCTGTGAGCTCAGCTTCATATCCTTTGTCCGTTGAGCTAACCGTCGCGCGCATAAAGTGAAGCCTGCCGATCCTGTCCTTGATGTCACCCTTGAGCGTGGCCTTGACCGTAGGCCTGAAAAGTTTCTTTGCTCCACTCGACTTTCTGAGTGAAGGTACGATGAACTGCTCCGTGCACACCATGCTTGAAACAGGATTTCCAGGAAGCGCAAATACAAGTGTGTTATCTCCTGTGCCGAATGCAAAGGGATGACCCGGCCTTAATGCTACGCGCCAGAACTGCATCGTTACGCCGAGTTCCTTCAGGGTAGGGCGGACAAAGTCGTGATGCCCGACCGATACCCCGCCTGAGACGATAACAATGTCATAATCCATTGCCTCTTTAAGTTTATTGATAAGGCCATCCTTGGTATCTCTTGCGATGCCTATGTTCGTAGCCTCGAAGCCGATGGACCTGAGTGTTGCGATGACTGTGTGGCTGTTCGCGTCGGGTATCTTCATGGGGTCAAGTGGCTCATCCAGTGCTTCAAGCTCGTCACCTGTAGAGAGAACAGCAATGCTCGGACGTTTATACACGGGTACCATAGCGCGCTTTACCATCGCAAGGGTTCCAAGCTCAGGGGGACCTATTGATGTGCCTTTGGTTAGTACAAGCTCGTCTTCCTTCAGGTTCTCACCTTTTCCTCTTATGTTCGAAGCGATAGGTGAGGGAACGAAGATCTTCGCCTCGCTTTCATTGCAATCGGTGTCTTCAACACGGATGACCGTGTCAGCCCCTTCCGGTATCGGTGCGCCTGTCATTATGCGCGAAGCTTCATTGCTCTTTACCTCGCATTTGGGCATTGAACCTGCTGTTATGTCATCAACTATTTTGAGGACAGCCGGCTTTTCTTTTGTTGCCCCGTCTATGTCAGCAAACCTTACGGCATAACCATCCATGGCCGAGATGTCGCAGGGCGGGTGAAATCGGTTTGAGGTGATGTCACTAAAGAGAATTCTTCCGAGGCTTTCATGTAAAGGCACCTCTTCCTCTCCAAGCAGCAATGTGTGCTCAAGTATAGCTTCTTGAGCTTCTTTAACGGTTTTCATTTATATAAAACTCCTTATAGACGTTTTTTAAAATCTTCCAGTTCCTCAGGTGTGTCAATATCGGTAAAACTTGAGAGGTTACGGTCAAACTCTTTCAGCTCATCTTCCGTTATCTCCCGAAGTGATATGGATCTGTCATTCTTTAGAAGCTCTGTTAAAGAAACAGAGTTGTTATCTTTGAGGTTCTCTTTTAGCGTGGCAAGGAACTTCTTTCCGTATAAGGCAAGTGTTGTTTGGAGTCTTCCATTAACAACAGGCACGGCACAGTCAAAATCGTGACGCATTCCGGCGATG
>DAOVXI010000208.1 GCA_030636245.1 Deltaproteobacteria bacterium | reverse complement strand
TCAACCTTTATCGTTCCCTTTTCACCCGGGCCGAAGAAGTATATGTTCGGGTTTGTGCCGGCATCGCTCAAGGCACAGCTTACGCACTCGCCGCATGAGTCGCCCTGAAAGTTCTCGCAGTTCAGAGCCTTTGCATAGGCAAGCGCGGTCATCTTTTTTCCGACCCCGTCCGGGCCGGCAAAGACATACGCGTGTGCGAAACTCTTTGCCGTAACGTTTGAGCTCAGCCCTTCGATCAAGGTATCGTGACCTATGATATCTTTAAAGGACATTCTTCATGCCCTCGCTTACGACTCGGATTACTTCTTTCTGCACATCTTCCTTTGCAGCGTCCCCGTCAACGACCTTTATCCTGTCGGGAAAACGTTTCGCGAGGCTAAGGTAGGCTTCCCTTACTCTCGTGTGAAAGCTCATCGCTTCTTTTTCAAAGCGGTCTTCCTTGCTCTCCCCCTCATCCATGCCCTCTATTCGTTCCAAGGCCCTTTTGATCCCCAGCTCAGGTGGACAGTCAACAAGTATCGTTAGCTCCGGGGTAAGGCCATAGCTTGCCCAGTTGTTTATAAGCTCTATCGGCTCGGCCTCTATCTCACGGCCTCCGCCCTGATAAGCGCTCGTTGAATCAACAAAGCGGTCACAGAGAACTACCTTGCCTTCCTTAAGCGCGGGCTTTATAACATGACTTACGATCTGCGCCCTGCAGGCTTCATACAAAAGAAGCTCCGCCCTCGCGTCTATCGCTTCGGTGATCTCATTTACGAGAAGATCCCTCACACTCTCTCCGAGCAGCGTCCCTCCCGGCTCCCTGACACTCAGGACCCGAGCTCCCTTCTCCTTCAAATGCGCCTCAAGGAGTTTAAGCTGGGTGGACTTGCCAGAGCCCTCTATGCCCTCGAATGTTATAAAAAAACTCAATGTTTCCCTCTTACTTAAGGAGTTGTCGATCAATATTTTATAATACAGCAAAGCAGCACCTTAGGCAAGTTGAAATTTTCTATGTTTTAGCGCAAAAGCGCTAATATACGTTGATACTTGTGGCATATTTAAAAAAATTTGTTATACTTCAATACTCGTAGGATTCGAGTATCTATAAGTACCTAAGTGAAGGTGAGAGATGGAGACAGCAGTAAAGGCGATTGGCCTCAGCACTCTGTTCTTTAAGAAAAACTTTGAAAAAACAAATAGGTGACAGATGGAGACAGTAGTAGAAGCAATTGACCTTTTAAAGGTGTTTGACGACGGCATACACGCCGTGGACGGCATTTCATTCAAGATGAAAAAGGGCGAGGTTCTGGGACTTCTCGGCCCCAACGGCGCGGGCAAGACCACGACCATGCACATGCTCCTTGGTCTTACCACACCGACAAGCGGTCGTGTTTGCGTCCTTGATATCGACATAAACGGTAAAAAACGAGCCGAGGCGCTCCAGAGGGTTAACTTTTCATCCTCATACGTTTCACTCCCATATTCGCTGACGGTGGTCGAGAACCTGACGGTTTTCTCACGGCTTTACAGGATAAAGAACCGCAAAGAAAAGATAGCTGAGCTTATGGACATATTCGGACTTAACGGTATACGCAATGAACCTACAAGGCGGCTCTCCTCGGGTCAGATCACAAGGGTCAGCCTTGCCAAAAGCCTATTGAATGACCCGGAGGTACTTTTTCTGGATGAGCCGACCGCAAGCCTTGATCCCGACATGGCGGACCGCACGAGAACGCTCTTAAGGAAAATCGGCAAGGAGCGCGGCATGAGCATGCTCTACACCTCGCACAACATGGCCGAGATGGAGGAGATATGCGACCGGATCATATTCCTGAATCACGGAAAGATAATCGCGGAGGGCAGGAGCGAAGATGTCGTTCGTAGCCTTGGCGGAACTTCGCTTGAGGACGCCTTCTTAAAGGTCGCGCGCCGGGAGAGAGGAGAGAACGTTGGAGGGTAGCGTCTACAGAGCGTTCGCGTACACAACACGCCACATCTATCTCTATAGGAGAAGCCTGCCCAGGCTCATGGAGATATTCTACTGGCCCATGATAGACCTTCTGGTCTGGGGATTCATCAGCATGTTCCTTGCGAGCTACAAGGGCGCCCTACCGAACTTCGTTGCCTTCTTCATCGGTGCGCTTATCCTGTGGGACATACTCTTCCGCTGCCAGCAGGGTTTGTCCATTTCATTTTTGGAGGATATGTGGTCAAGGAACCTGCTGAATATATTCGTCAGCCCCTTCGGGCCATTCGAGTACGTGGCCTCGCTTCTCATAATGAGCATAATAAAACTTATCCTCGCATCGACCGTGATGGTAAGCCTTGCATACTTGCTTTACTCATTCAATATCTTCACTATCGGGCTGCCGCTCGTCCCTCTTATCCTGAACCTTATCGTCATGGGCTGGGCCGTCGGGATAGTAACAACAGCTAT
>DAOVXI010000154.1 GCA_030636245.1 Deltaproteobacteria bacterium | reverse complement strand
GCTCCATCGCCACGGCCGCGTCAGAGGCTGTACCGACCCCCGCGCCAACTGTGACCGGAACGCTCACTGTTTCTAGTATTATTCTTATGTTATGTGGGTTCCTTATTCCAAGGCCGCTGCCGATAGGCGCGGCAAGAGGCATAACAACGGCGCATCCAAGGTCCTCCAGCTTCTTACACATTATCGGGTCGTCGCTTGTGTAGGGCATAATGGTAAAGCCCTCTTTTATGAGAACCCTTGTCGCCTCCAAAAGCGCTTCGTTATCCGGGAAGAGTGTTTTTTCATCACCCAGGACCTCAAGCTTTATAAGGTCCGTATCAAGTGCTTCGCGCGCGAGGCGCGCGGTCCTGATGGCCTCATCAGCCGTGAAGCAGGCCGCCGTGTTGGGGAGTATGGTGTACTTATCTCTGTCTATGTGGTCGAGCATGCTCTCACCCTCACCGGTAAGGTTTACCCTTCTAACGGCTACGGTTACTACCTCGGCGCCGCTTTCTGTCAGCGCTGCCTTCATCTCTTCATTGTCTTTATACTTGCCCGTTCCCACCATGAGGCGTGAGTTGAACTCATACTTTCCGACCTTTATCTTATCAGTCATTTTAGCTCCTTATTTATAATTTGATCGTTTGATAGTAATTAAAATAATTTTATTCGCTGCCCATCATATGTAAAATAGTAGTGGTATGGCCGTTCATTACCGTAAAATCATTACAGGTGGCTATTGAAGAAATTTAGCCGCCGCCGACCATGCGAACTATCTCAATAACATCGCCTTCATTTACAAGCACTTTATCATGCGTGGTCTTTGGCACTATCTCTCTATTTACCTCAACCGCTATGCCGACTTTTTTTATATTAAGATCATCCAATAGCATGCTTATGGTCAAGCCGTCTGCAATGGTCTTGTCCTCACCGTTGATCTTTATCTTCATTTAAATGAACTTGTCCCTGCTGCCGTTCTCTATCTCGGTAAGTTTTATTAAAAGTTCGGACCTTAAAGCGTCGTCCTTAATATTCTCAATGGCCTCGGTGATGGCCTTATGAAAAACCATGCCTTCTCCGTTAAGGCCCTGCTCGGTTACATACTCAAAGAGGGTTAGAATAGAGTTAACCTCGCAGTTCTTCTGCATCTTGCCCTCAAGTGTAAGTTTTGTAAATTCCTCGCCAACCCTTCCTGTCCTGTAGCAGGTCGTGCACAGGCTCGGCATAGAGCCCTCGGCTATGACATCCTCCATCACCTCGATAAGGCTTCTATTGTCGCTTGTCGAGAACTGAGAGAGTGTTTTACCTTTGCCTGTGTAGCCGCCCGGCTCGGTGCTTGAGCCGGCGCTGAACTGCGAGGCACCGGTTGAAATAAGCTCGCGTCTAAGCTCTTTATTCTCTCTTGTTGTAACAACTATTCCGGCGCTGGGAAGTGAGAGCCTGTACACAGCGACGGCCTTCTTGAACTCAATGTCAGAAACAGCGTGCTCTGTCGCGAACTCAGCGCCCTCGGCCGGGCGAAGTCTTGGCACTGAGACCGTGTGCGCGTGGGTCTTAAAGTTCTTGAATAAATAATTCGAGTGCTCGATTGTTGAGAGCACATCAAAGGCCATGTCATATAGCCCCAGAAGGGTTCCGATCCCGATATCCTTGAAGCCTGCGGCGAGTGCGCGGTCCATGGCAGTGATCCTGTACTCGTAATCTTTTTTTCTTCCGCTTGGGTGGACCGTCTCATATGTCGGGCGGTGATAGGTTTCCTGGAATACCTGATAGACCTTTGCCCCGGCATCCTTAAGTTCCCTTAGATCGTTTTCCTCCATTGGTGCTGCATTCAGGTGCACGGCCCTTATCTCGGTCTTATCATAGATCGCCTTAATGGCGTCCCTTATATACCCGACACCGTTCGAGGGATCCTCTCCGGCAACAAGCAGGACCCTTTTAAAGCCCTTCAGGGTGAGTGCTTCTGCGCTTTTTATGATCTCGTCTATGGATAGCGCTTTTCTAGGCAGTGTTTCGTTGTGGACATTAAAGCCGCAGTAGGTGCAGCCGTTCGAGCAGAAGTTGGTTAGATAAAGAGGCGCGAAGAAGACAATGCGTTTGCCGTAGACCTTTTCCTTTACCTCCTGAGCTTTTTTAAATATAAGCTCCAGCTTTTCAGCCGAGGTAGTCTTTAATAGTTTTGCCGAGTTTTCGATAGAGATGCCGCTTAAGTCACAGCTTGAAAGTATATCGCTGAGCTCATCATGGCCGGGTTCTTTGGCTTCGATTAGGATGTTTTGTATTTTTTCAGTGTCTATTATCATGTGTAAAAGTTCCGGGTAAAGGATAAAGGTAAAAAATAAAAAACCGCCCGGCTAAAGGGGCGGCTGAAAGCAGATGTTGCGGCGAGGGGATGGTAAGTTCATTGTTAAGAGCGTCGCCGGTATTTGTTGCTTTCCTACGCTGGTACTAGCCAGATCAGGTTTAGGGGTCTTCCTTCCAGGAACTCTCAGCCTTTGTTTTTTTAAGGCTCCCCCAGCATTGTTGCTACATACAAGCTTAGCAACACGGGGCATCATAGTCAAGTTAAGCTTTTTTAACAGCTTCCGCAGTCGTCATCTGAGTGCTCGTGGTCATGTTCTATCGTATCACCAAGAAAAAGGCCGCAGTCCGGGCACTCGGCGGCGTCTCCGGCAATAAATCCGCAGGCAGGGCATTTGCCGCCCTCCTTGTCGAGCTTTGCCTGCTTGATCTCAGGGTGTTTCTCTTCCCAGTATTGTTCTATGAGCTCAACAGCTCTATCGCTATTCTCAGGCTTTGTCAGCAGTACACAGGTGGATGAGCAGCTCTTGCCGCCATCCTCTTTAGTGATAGCGCACTCAATGCCATTTTCACGCAGCAGGATGGAAAGTTCAGAGATCCTGTCTCCCGAGCCGTGGTCAACCGGGACGAGCCCTTGATCCTCAGCCTTGAGCTCTCCAGCTATCTCTTTTTGATCCTTCGGAGCAAAAGGATCCTTCTGCTCAAGCTCAATATTACAGGTGTTGCAGCTCACAACATGGGCGTAAAACTCAGCCCCGCACTCCGGACAATTTTTTAATATCTCTGTATCCATAGATCAAAGCTCCTTGAATGTACAGTTAATGTAAATGTAGAATATTGTCAACCGGTTAGGTCGTTTTTTCAAATTCTCATATTCCATAGATATTTACCTTTAGACTCCATTATTTATGTAAACGCAAAAATAGTGCAACGAACTTAGAGTGTGTTTTTTAATATCTCAGTATCCTAAAGCATATAATACTTGCATGGAGGAGTGCTTTCAAGAAAAATCATGATGGGTGAAACTCAATATACTTGAAATGTGTGAGAATACATGGTAAATTTTATTTCTTAAACACTGGTAAACGTAAGGAGAGGTGGCCGAGCGGTTGAAGGCATCTGCCTGCTAAGCAGTTGTAGGGCTTAACCCCTACCGAGGGTTCGAATCCCTCCCTCTCCGCCATTTACAAGATCTCGGCTGGCTTTTGCCGGCCGTTTGCGCCTGTAGCTCAACTGGATAGAGTATCTGACTACGAATCAGGAGGTTGGGGGTTCGACTCCCTCCAGGCGCACCATATTTTTCAAGGGGTTACGGCTACGGTCGTAGCCCCTTTTTCTTTGCTTTACCCGGATTGTGCTAAAATTGTGCTAATCCGATCAAGCACCTCAACACCATCCCTTAAGCTCTCCGTGTTGTGGTGAGCATACCTCTGGGTCATCTGGGGCGACTTGTGACGCATTAGCCTTTGGACCTTGTAGATGTCCACGCCGGACCGCACAAGCCTTGTTGCGAATGTGTGGCGTAGGTCGTGAAACCTGAAGTCCGTAAGCCTTGCCTTTTTCCTTACTCTTATAAACGCCGAGGTGACGTTGTCCGGATCAAGCGGCGTATCGGCCATGCTCAAAAATACGTGGCCGCACTTCAGAGTCCTAACCTTGCCCCTTGCCCTTAGCACCTCCATTGCCGCCTCGTTCAAGGGTAGCGTGTCCTTACCGCCGTTCTTCTGCTCAAGGATCGTAAGCGTCTTACGCTTCATGTCAACCAGAGACCACTTAAGGTTTACGATCTCGCCACGCCTGAGGCCAGTATTCAGAGCAAAGGTTATGACCTTACGAAGCCACTTTGGAGACGTCTTAAGGAGCCTGTCTTCTTCCGCCGCTGTAAGCCACCTTTCGACCTGGTTGTTCATGGGTAGCTTCTTTACCATGCTAACGGGGTTTGACGTTACCCATTCCCACTCTTTCATGGCAAGGTTAAAGGCGTGTCCCATAAGCCCT
>DAOVXI010000166.1 GCA_030636245.1 Deltaproteobacteria bacterium | reverse complement strand
GGTCTTGCCCTTCATGTCCAGTGAGAGGAAAAAGTAGTAGTTGCTGACAGCGTTGCCGTTGAGGAACACTTTATCATGGGTCATTGTTCCGTCGGTCTGGTTGGTGAAGGCAAGCTTACCGCTTTCTTTATCAAAGGTAGCTCCGTACATGGCAAGGCGGTTAATAACGTCCTTACGCACAAGGTCCTTAAGCGGCACCTCTATCCCGAACATATACTCGCAGAAGCTTCCGCCGTTGCCCTTGTGGCGGATCATCTTGTCGTTAATAACGAACTCCATGCCGCCATAAAAGAGCCTGTCCTCGTTGTCCGCCTTTGACTCATAGAAGTGGCGATGAACGAGGCCTTTGCCGGAAACAGTAGCATAGTACTCTATTGAGTTGCTTACGTTGCCATGGAATCTCATCTCTTGTATCATCTTGTTAGTCCCTTTTATGCTTGAGGCCTAAGAGGCCCTTGCTTTTGTGGATGCAATTCTATCACAGAAAGCAGTTATCTGTGAAGAGAGTGATTTTAACGGGGCGATAGCGTCTACCTTGCCGGTCAATATGGCCTCTCTCGGCATGCCGGGGATCACCGAGGTGTCCTCGCTTTGCGCTATAGTAAGTCCGCCCGCGTCCTTTATCTTTTCAATGCCTATTTTGCCGTCACTTCCCATGCCTGTCATTATTGCCGCAACAACATTATCGCCGAAGTTAAGAGCGGCTGATGTGAAAAGCAGGTCAACGCTCGGTGTGTACTTCTCGTCCAAGCCACTACGTACCTTTGCGATAACATCATCGCCTTCTCTGGCAAGCTCCAGGTGAGTGCCGCCCGGAGCGATCACTATGGTGCCGGGGCTGACCTTGGTGTTGTCCTCTGCCTCCATGACATTAAGGGGGCTGAAGCGGTTAAGCCTCTCTGCGAAGGTCTTGGTAAAACCGGGAGGCATGTGTTGGGCAATGGCCACAGGAGCATTAAGGTCATGGCGCAGGCCTCCAACAAGCTCCTGCAATGCAGGCGGACCGCCGGTCGAGGCTCCGATGACAACGACCGGAGTGGCTCCGGCGGGCTCCTTGCTTAACCTCACGGCTGAAGCTGCATCCCTGGCTTCTTTGTCTTTATGCGGGCGTATCTCTTCTTTTCTTACGACCTTAAGGTTGCTGGCCCGTGCCATGAGTATTTTTTTATGAAGTTCCTCTTTTATGTTCAGAAGTTTGGTTGATACCCTGTGCGTGGGTTTACCGATGAAGTCCACGGCGCCAAGCTCGAGAGCCTTGAAGACATAAGGGTCTTCAAACCTTGAGCTGATGACGATCGTAGGGGTGGGGAAGTTGCTCATCATGAGCCTTAAAAAAGTAAAGCCGTCCATGCGTGGCATCTCAAGGTCGAGCGTTATCACGTCAGGGGCAAGCGTTGGTAACATCTTGAGCGCTTCCTGTCCGTCGGGAGCCGTTCCCACGACGGTTACACCCGTAAGCTCATCGATCATCTCCCTTAGTGCCTTACGGTTAAAGGCAGAGTCGTCGACTATGAGTACCTTTACTTCTCTTTCCAAATCTGGCTCCATGTTACGCTTTCTTTATTTTGCTCGTCTGTATCCGGCACGGTCTTGCTAAGTGCAGGCTCAGTCTTTTTTTCCGCACCGGGAAGCTCAACGCTCACCTCGGGTATCTCTATGCCGGGTTTTTGATATACCATATCGTTCTTTAGATGTTTCAGGTTAAATGCCGTTGAGAGGTTCATGAGCGACTCTGAGTGGCCAAGGAGCAGATATCCTTCGGGCTTAAGGAGGTCGAAAAAATTATGTATAACGGTTTTCTTTGCCGCCTGGTCAAAGTATATAATGACGTTCCTGCAGAATATAACATCCATCTCCTGGAGGAGACCGATCCTCGTCGTATCAAGCAGGTTCAAGTGCATAAAGGTCACCATGCTCTTGAGCTCATCCGATACCCTTTTTTTATTGTTGTCAACGTCATGAAAGTAGGAGTGATAACGCTCGGGCATATCCCTGAAGCTTGTCGCGCTGTACTCGCCTTTTCGTGCCACTCCGAGCACGCGGTGGCTTATGTCGCTTCCGAGTATCTCAACATCCCAGTCACGGAACTTCGCTCTGAGCATAAGTTTTTTTAGGAGTATGGCTATTGTATAAGGCTCTTCGCCGGTGGAGCAGCCGGCGCTCCACACCCGAAGTTTTTTATCGGTTTTCTTTGAGGCGATCTCTTCGAGGATCTCTTCCGAGAATGCCTTCAGCTGATAGTTCTCCCGAAAGAAGTATGTTTCGTTCGTTGTAAGAAGGTCTACGACCACGGCAAGCTCTTCATCAGCTTTGGGGTCGTACTTGAGGAACATGTGGTAGTCCCTGTAAGAGGTCATCTGGTGGAACTCAAGACGCTTAGAGAGGCGCTTTCTCAAGAAGTAGATCTTGTCTTCCTGAAAGAAAAGGCCGCAGTGATCGTATATGAGTTTGCCTAAAAGCTCAAACTCCTCAACGCTCATCTCAGGGGTATTTATATTTTCAAACATATTCCAGTGGTCCGTATGCTAAAAATTTTTCCTATATATATAAGCTTAAGTATTGTTATCGAACCCCAGTTGTACTCGGGGATTTAAAATTGTCCGTAAAATAAAATTTCTTTGTTATATGAAAATCAAAGCGCGATCAATAAGCTGCACTCCGCTTAAAGTTCAGCAAGCTTTTCTTTGGCAAGGGATTGTACGACAACTTCCTTGTTTCCGAGAGCCACTTCAATGCCCTTCCTGACCATGGTTTTAAGTTCACTGTTATTATTTGCCAACGCAACAAGTGTTTCTATGGCAGATATCGCAACCGGCACGGCCGCGTCAAGCGTTGCCTTGGCGGCGATCTCCACGGTGCTGCGTTCGGGAAACCCTGTGAGACATTTAAGCGCCGCGCTTCTTACCCAGAGGTCTTCATCAATCGCCGCAAGGGTTAAGAGCCTTTTGGCATCGGCCGTGGAAAAACCGGCTAAAGCCCTTACCGCGGCAAGCCTCACCGGGGTTTGCTCATCGGCTATCGCCGCGTTCAAGTAAGCGATCCCTTCGTCAAAGCCAAGTTTGCCTATGGCAACAGCTGCGGCCTGACGCACACCGCTGTCCTCATCCTTGAGCGCCGCCTCGACCCTCGCAAGCGCTTCCTTAACGCCAACTCCTCCGAGTATCATGGTTATGTTCTTTCTTATTTTTTCATTCTTGCCGTTCGAAAAACCTTCAAGAGCGTTCAGGACGGCTCCGGGGTCTTTATTGCCTATCATTACCGCGGCACTGACCGCGGCACTTTCAACATCATCATACTCGTCATCAAGAAGCTCCAGAACCGAAGGGACCGTCTCGGGAGAGCCTATCCTTCCGAGCGCTATCAAGGCGGTCTGTCGTGCGTGACCGTATGTGTCCTTAAGCGCCGAGGTAAGAAGAGGGATGCCCTCCTTGTCGCCTATCTCGCCAAGGAGGTGACAGATAAAGGCCCTTGACCTATCACTGCTTTTTTCAAAGGTTTCGACAAGGGGCCTTAGCGCAAAGTTTCGCATCTGTATTATTGTATTGAAGATGACCTCTCTTAGCTCTTCATCCTCTGCCAACAAAAGTATCTTACTGAGCCACTCAAAATCTGTAGAGTTCCTCGCGGTGATCCCGATGATCTTTATTACAGAAAGTCTTTCCT
>DAOVXI010000094.1 GCA_030636245.1 Deltaproteobacteria bacterium | reverse complement strand
CGTGTAAAGTTTGCTGAGGATGGTCTTAAGGTGCAAGGCAAGCTCGTCCACCTCCGGCTCGGTTATGTCGGAGATACTCGAGCTGTGGCGTTTTGGGAATATCCATGTATGAAATGGAGTGAGCGCTGCGTAGGGTATAAAGGTTGTAAAGTGATCGGTGTCGAATATGATGCGCTCCTTTTGTTCAAGCTCGGTACTCAGAATATCGCATGTCATGCATTTTCCCGTATCATCAAAGTAGTGCATGGCTGCCTGTACCCGCTCGCGGAACTGTATGGGCACGACAGGGGTCGCGATAAGCTGAGAGTGAGGGTGCTCCAGAGAGGTCCCCGCCTGTTCGCCGTGGTTCTTGAAGATTATTACATGCTCAACACGCGGGTCCATGTAAGCATCGAGATAACGGTTAACGTAGATCCGTATGAGTTCCTTCAGCTGGTTGTGCTCAAAGAGCGCAGGAGGAGTGTTATGCAGAGGCGTTTCTATGATGACCTCGTGACGGCCGCTTCCGGTGACCCTGCGGCGTATGCCTTCTCTTAACCTTTCTTTCGCAACATCCGGAGAAAGCGCGGCGAACTTGTTCGGTACGACCCTTATCTTCCAATCCCCACCGCTACTTATCCTGAATGTCTCGCCAGGGGTCTTGTCCTCGTTGCCAGGACAGAATGGACAGCTTTCCGAGTGCACCGGAAGAGGTTTTTTTTCAGTGTCCCTGGAGAACTGGTCAGGGCGAGCGGCACGTTCAGTGGCAATTATGACCCATTCTCTGGTTATGAGGTTTTGTCTCAGCTCTGACAACGGTTTATCCTCCGATGGTTATAAAAAAACTTAAAAAATACTTGGAGATATGAGTCTATACAGTTAGAATAGTATGACCATCATCTTATACTAGAAGGTTAGTTGATTTTGCTCTGCGTGTCAATGAGACATTACGATAATAGATAATGAAAAATATACTGGTTTACATAATAAGCACCGTGGCTTTCTCGGGGCTCTTTCTTCTGTTGGACTACTTTATTTTTAAGGCCCGCGGACTGAGCCTTATAGTCGGCGGATAATGGGGATGACAACTTTGAGGATTAAAAAGATACTTTTCCCTCTGCTCTTTACGGCATTCTTAATGCCGCTGCTTTGCTCCACTGCTTTTGCCTCGGAGGGCGGGGTGTTTACCCCAAGGCTGTGGGTATGGCTCTTTGCCCAGCTGCATCTCTACTTCGCGGCCTTCATTCTCTCTGTCCCCGTCTTTGTCCTGATACTTGAGCTTACAGGGGTCATCAGGAAGGACAAGAGATTTGATCGTGTGGCAAGGGAGTTCCTTGCCATCTCGGTCGTGACCCACATCGTAACCGTTATATTGGGCGTGATATTCGCAGCCGTTGTTTTTTCTCTATACTCAAACCTGTCGGGGTATATGTATAAGGCCTTTTCTCCTACGGTTAAACTCTATGCGGCTATAATCATAATAGACATAGCGCTTCTTTATCTTTACTACCTTTTGTGGAGCAGGCTCGGTAGTGGCCGCGGTAAGCTCCTGCATCTTGGTATAGGGCTACTCTTGAACCTAAGCGGCATCGCCATAATGTTTATCGCCAACGCCTGGACAACCTTTATGATGGCCCCCACCGGGGTTGACGCGAGCGGGGTGGTGGTGGATCTGTGGCAGGCAATAAATAATCCGCTCTGGCACCCGATGAACCTTCACAGGTTTGTCGCGAATATCGCCTTTGGCGGAGCTATCGTAGCGGCGTATGCCGCCTACAGGTTCTTATCCGCCGCGCGTGAAGAGGAGAGGGCACGATACGATTGGATGGGTTATATCGCCGCTGTCGTCTCGATACTCGCGCTACTGCCGTTGCCCTTCGCCGGCTACTGGCTTACCTCCGAGATATACTCATACAGCCAACAGATGGGCATAACCCTCATGGGAGGTGTCTTCGGCTGGATGTTTATCGCGCAGGCCGCTGTTATAGGTACTCTCTTCCTCGGAGCGAACTACTATCTTTGGTGCGGCTTTGAAAGAGCGAAGGGAGGAGCCGTTTATCGGCCTTATGTAAAGTACATAGCCATCGTACTTGCTCTTTGTTTTCTTGTATGGTTCACCCCTCATACGCCTCACTTAAGTTCATTAGAGTTAAAGGAGATCGGCGGAAGGTTCCATCCCTTGCTGGCCCCTCTCGGGCTTATGCCTGCAAAGAACATCGCCGTTAATATAATGATACTCGCGACCTTCGTTAGTTTCCTGCTCTTTCGAAGAGCTGTCAGGAGCTCAAGCGTTTCATGGGCCGCGATCGGTAAGACAATTCAGGCGGGTATCCTGAGTGCCGCGGTACTTAACATCATCTTCCTTGGCGTGTACTATGGATACTTTGCCGACAGTGTTTATAAGATAACCTCAAGCATACCTCAGGTGCTGACAACCCTTTTCGCGCTCATTAGTTGTTCCGTTATCGAGTTCTTTATTTATAGAGGCGGAGAAAGTGTCGAGCACAAATGGGGAGGGGCGAGTGAGAGGAGCCAGTACGCTCTCATCGTGCTTGCCGTATCCTTTACATGGCTAATGGGGTTGATGGGTTTTATTCGTTCGGCCATAAGACAGCACTGGCATGTCTACACGGTAGTAAGGGACGTGAGCGCCGATGCCTTTACCCCGACGATAAGCTACGCGGCAAAGGTAGTCTCGATTATAACCTTGATCTTTCTCGCCATAATCATAGTTATCTTTAGGATAAGCCACCTGAGAAGAGCCGGGGAGGACAGATGAGGCACGGGGTCTTAAAGTCCATAATCGTTGGCGCCCTGGTCCTCGCGGCGATACTTGTTTTTATAAAGCTCTTTATCCCCGAGGTCACGCCCGCGCCGCCGCCGAAGCCTTACTCAATAAAGGATCCCGGAGAGATGACCATAGTCGATCTATTGATGCTTGGAGAGAGTACATTCAGGGGCAGGGGCTCCTGCGTGAGGTGTCACGATGCGCCGGGCGACAGGGCGCCGTCCTTGAAGGATATCCTCGCGATATCCATCGAGACCGTGAGGAGCGAGGAGTATAAGGGAAAGGCAACTGACGGTTGGGCATACGTGCTTGAGTCCTTGATCGAACCCGACGCTTATATAGTCAAGGGCTATGGTAAGGAGAAAAGCCCGATGCCAAAGGCGACACGTAACTTGAGTGATATTGAGATAAAGGCTGTCATAGCCTATTTGAAGAAAAGATCCGGGCTTAAGGTCGATTTGAGTGAGGAGCTAAAGTGATGGGCGCGTATAGAGTAATACTTCTTGTGACCCTCGGCGTTTATCTCCTTCTTAAGGGGATAGGGTTTGTTTACGGCGTAGCGCTTCCAAGCAGCGTAGTGTCCATGTATGTCTTTTTTACCTTCCTTGTTACCGTACTGATCATAAGCGTAACGGACAAGGGAGCCCTAAGCCTTACCACCCCGATCATCGAGTTCCTATACAAGGAAGAAAAGAAGAAGCTACGTAAGGTTGTTTTTGTTGTTCTTCCGTTTGTTCTTGCTTTCATTGCATATGCCTTCACAAAACCATCCTATGAAGAACCCTTTACCTTAAGGGTCGTTCACCCCGCGCCACCGAGGATAGTGAACGCATATGATCGGAACATTGAGCTTGAGAAGATAAAGAACCCAATAAGAGAACTTACCGGAGATGCTTACGAAGAGGCCGTGCATGATGGTGGGGAGATATACTTTAAGAATTGTTTCTTCTGCCACGGTGCGAAGCTTGACGGGAAGGGGCACTTTGCAAAGGGCCTTAACCCCGCGCCACTGCCATTTACGGGCAAGGACACTATCGCTCAGCTTGAGGAGAGCTATGTTTTTTGGCGTGTGGTGAAGGGCGGCGAGGGGTTGCCTGAGGAAAGCGCGCCGTGGATGAGTGTTATGCCTGTGTGGGAGGAGAGCCTTAAAGAGGAAGAGGTGTGGAAGGTCGTGACCTTTATATACGAGTACACCGGGAATGAACCTAGAAGGTGGGAGAAGTAAAGTTGAGTAGATACTTAACATATATCTTCATCATGATTGTTGTTATCTTGTTGCCCGTGCTTTCCGCGGCCTCTGATATAAAGGACATTTATATAGAAAAATGTTCATGGTGTCACGGCAATGAAGGCAAGGGCGACGGCCCGGCCTCGAAGTTTCTTAGGCCCGCACCGAGGGATCTGACCGAAGGGGTCTTCAAGTACAGGACAAGCGCCGAGGAAAAGATCAAGCCAACCTGGGATGATGTTATAAGGATAATAGAAGACGGACTCCCCGGCTCCGCCATGCCCGCCTGGGGTGGTGAGCTAAGCAAGGCCGAGGTTGAGGAGATGGCGGATTATATCTTGAAGCTCGGTAAGATAGAAAAACCTTTGCCTATAAGTGTGGAGCGTTTCGGTGAGGTTAAGGTAAACGCCGAGAGCATAGAGCGGGGCCGTGTGCTTTTCAAGGAGAGGTGTGCCGAGTGTCACGGCACCTTTGGAAGGGGCAACACGACAAAACGATTAAAGGACGACTGGGGCGAGGTAACGTGGCCCAGAAACTTTTCAAAGCCCTGGAGCTTCAGAGGCGGCTATACTCGTGAGTACATATACTCACGCATAACCATAGGAACCCCCGGCACTCAGATGCCCAGCTATGATGATCCGAGGAATAAGAAAAGCCTGATGCCGGAAGAAAGATGGGATGTTGTCAATTATGTATGGAGCCTTAAGGAGCCATACAAGGAACCCAGGGGAAGAGACCTTATAACGGCTTTGTATGTGGACGGGATAATACCGGATGCCTTTGATGATCCGGTGTGGAGCAGCGCTCCCTACTTAAGTTTTTATCTTAACCCTCAGCTTAAAAGAGCGGAAAAACTTTACACACCGACGATCGATTCCGTGAGCGTTAAGGCATTGTATAATGAGAAGGTCTTGACCTTACTCATGGAGTGGGATGATTTTACAAAGAGTGTGCCCGGCCTGAGAGGCTCGGATAAGATAGCCGGAGGAGAACACGCAAGGGACGGCTTCTCTGTTCAGATGCCCCTTAAAGGAGGCGGTGAGTTTAGTGAGGACGAGCGGGTATACGGCGTAAAGCCTGCGCTTGAGATGGGCTCAAGTTTCAGAGGTGTCGTGGATTGGCTGTGGAGGGGCCCTGAAAAAGATAAGAGAGATGAGCTTCTGGAGTTTCACGCGCATGGCAGCGGAACATTGAAAGAAGTTCCGCTTTCCGCTTCTGTAAGATTCCTCTCAAGGTACAGGGACGGATCATGGCAGTTGATGGTAAAGTATCCACTTAAAGGCACTCCCCTGGATTTCAGGAGTAATGACTTCACCCCGATAGCATTCGCCGCATGGGACGGCTCCAACATGGAGCGTGCGGCACGCCACAGCCTAAGCAGCTGGGCGTACCTGTACCTTAAGCCCGGATATAGCTTTAAGCCTTACGCATGGGGCTTAGGTGTTTTTATCATTACGATCATCTTTGAGGTTGTTTTTATAAGAAGAAAAAGAGGAAAGCCTTAAGTTTTTAAAGTTCATTGCTCTTTGTTCTCAATGTAAGGACGATGGCGGTTACGCTTAAGAAGAAAAGGGCTATAGAGAATGTTCCCGGTGAGTTACCTTCCTTGAAATCCAGTAGCGCGTTCAGTACCGCAAGTGTCATCAGGACCGCAGCCGATATTTTCAGTGCTACCTTCATTAGTGCTTGGCCCTGCTCCTGAGCTTCTGCATCATCTCGGGGGTTATCTCCCGAACACCCTGTGCCTTTGCGTATCTCTCAAGGCCTTTCTTTACAAGAGGCCTTACGAAAACAGGCACGTTCTTAAGTCTTTCTTCTGCCTCAGTGCTCCAGGTAATATTTATGATCTTAGCGGGGGCACTCTTCGATATGACGACTTTATTGTTTTCGTTCCCACTCCTGTTCTTGATCTCGCTCTCACTCATGTACTCGCACCATGGATCGTCTCCGAGGAAGGTCCCGTTCTTTATGAAGGAACGTGCCCTGCATCCTCCACAGCTCTCCGAGAAGTCGCACTCTCCGCACTCGCCCTCAAGCTTTCCTTCGCGTATATCCGTAAATGCTTTGTCCGTGTTCCAGATGTTGAAAAGAGTTGTGTTGAGTATGTTGGGCGTGTCGTCATGTGGCGCTATGTAGGGACACGGTGTGACAGAGCCGTTCGGGTCTACCCTTAAGTAACCTTTTGCCGCTATGCATCCGCTTGTAACGGAGAAGTCATTAAATCCGTCAAAGGTGCTGTCATCGGCGTATCTTATTATATGCGGGGCGCATCGGGCGCGTACCATTATTTCATTTTTATAGTAGTTGGAGGCACGTACTATCTTCTGGAGAGCTTCTTCATATAGCGCGGGCTTAAGAGCAGTGTCCTCCTGGCCTCTGCCGGTGCATACCAGAAAGAAGAAGTTAACCGCTCTTGCGCCGAGGTCCCGTGAAAAACGCGTGAAGCCTTCAATCTCATAAAGGTTATCTTCGGTTATGCTGAACTGTGTATGAAAAGGTATGCCGGCTTTTTTTATGGCCTCTATGCCGTTCATGGTAGTTGTGTAGCTGCCCTCGACCCCGCGGATTTTGTCGTGTGGCTCACCCCTCAATGAATCAAGGCTGATGCCCACGCCGCTGATCCCCGAGTGCTTTAGTTCTTTGGCTACCTCAGAGTCTATGAGCGTGGCGTTTGTGCCAAGCACAGGGGTGAACCCTTTTTTCCTTGAGTACCTTATGATGGAAAAGATATCAGGCCTTAAGAGAGGCTCTCCGCCGGTCAGGACGAGCATCGCGCCAGGGGCGAAGCTCGCGAGTTCATCCATCACCTTCATGCACTGTTCCGTTGACATGTCAGATGCCCCGTTCATCTCTGCTGAGTCCAGGTAGCAGTGCGAGCAGGCAAGGTTACATCTCTTTGTGGTATTCCAGGATATTATGTAGGGGTTATCTGTCATAGCCCCATCTCCTTGCGTACGTTTTTCATGAATTCTTCGGTTATTTTTTTAATGCCTTTTTTGCGGGCACTCTCCTCAACCATCTTCACGGCCATGCCTTTTATAAAAGGAGGTATCCTCTTTAAGGTTGCCTCGGCTTCCTTGCTCCATAGGATGGGTTCTTTATTTGTTTTTTGGATAAGAGCCGGCGTTGTGGAGATGTAAACGCTTGTGTGTGAGCCTCTGACGATCGCCTCAGCTGTGGCTCCTATATCAAGCGATTCTTCGGCGTGGATGCCTTTACGTCCCGCGAATATCATGCTTGCGTTGCGCTTTTGTGCGTGTTCGATTATCATTTCAAAGGGTTTTCCGGAGAGCAGGGTGGTCTTTATCTCAACGCCTTCTTCTTTTGCAAGTTCTTTT